>NZ_JAVRCL010000009.1:0-168596 GCF_034530775.1 Nostoc sp. DedSLP04
ATAATTTCAGTTATTTACTACTTGCTTATGTCGGAAAGTGACAGAAGAGGGATAACAGTTATTTCTTTAAAAAGCGCTGACGTAGACGAGAGATAAAAATATTTACTTCTGGTATTTTCAGCCAGGAAGCGATCGCCGCAAACACTGCAATCCCCACGAAGCCAGATATACACAATTGCAACACCAGAATCAGTAAACCCGTTTTACCTAACAATTGCTGAGAACCAACCAAAGTCCCATAGCTTGCTACCCCAGCAACTACGCTACCACCAGCCAAACCCAGAATCGGCAAACTCCACTCGCGCCAAGGTAAACCATTGAGTTTGCGATCGAGTAACCATAACAGCATTAACATTGAGCTACAATTTACACCCACTGTTGCTAATACCAAACCGGGAGCGCCAAAAGGTTTAACGAAAAACCAATCTAATAAAATATTAAGCAAGATGTTAAAAATACTGATGCGAAAAGGTGTCTGTCCATCGCCTAAAGCATAGAATACCCGCACCAAAACATCACGCCCCAAATAGACAAACATCCCAATTCCATAAGCTACTAGTAAGGATGAAACTAGCTGTGTGGCTTCTGGCTTGAAAGCACCGCGCTCATATACCACCTGTACAATGGGTACTGATAGCGACACCATCAACGCTCCTAGCGGTAGCATGGTAAAAGCAGTGAGTAGGAGTCCTTGGCGAATCCGTAATTTTAAATCCTGCCAATTTTCGGGGCCAGATAGTCTGGCAAATATCGGTAATAGAGGCAGTAAAATGATATTAGAAATAATCCCCAAGGGAGTTTGGACTAATAGATTGGCATAGTTAAATCCTGCCGCCGCACCAGGGATAGGACTAGCAAAATAAAGGTCAGTGGCAACATTAATTGGCATCATTCCAGAGGAAACTGTTGCCGGAGTCATGATTTTGATAACTTCTTGAACGCCTGGGGATTTAAAATCAAACCGCAGGCGTAATGTGCCTAATCCTAATCGCCACTGGACAATTAGCTGCACTACCCACTGGAGAATCGCTCCTGCCAAGGTTCCCCAAGCTAAGACCATTCCCCCGATTAAAGCGTACTCCGGTTTAATAATATTCTTGCCCAGTTGCATCGCTAAGATAGCAAGACCGCCAACAACGGTAATACTGGATAATAAAGGGCTAATGGAGAGTAACCAATATTGATTGGCTGTATTGAGAGTACCAAAGCCAATGCCAATTAAACCGGCAAATAAAGCCATCGGGGCCATAATGCGGAGTTGTTGAATAGCGATCGCTCTGGTTGTTTCTTCCAAACCATGACCGACTAAATCAACGATCGCATCCGCAAAGAAAACCTGAGCCACTGTCACCAGCAACAGCACTCCAGCTACCAGTGTTGTCACGGTTTCCACTAGGGGAGCCGCTTCTTCTCGCCGCCGCTTGGCTAAAACGCTGACGAGCGCACTGTGTAATGGCCCATTGACGCCACCGAGTAAGATCAATAGAAAGCCAGGGATAATATAGGCATAACTATAAGCCGTAGCAGCAGCACCAACACCAAATGCGGCAGCGATCGCTTGCTGCCGCACTAAACCGAAGACTTTACTAATTAATGTGGCTGCGGCAACAATGCCAGCAATTCCAGCGAAGGAACGAGAGGGTTTTTGATCTTGTTGTGTCACGAATAATACCCGACAACTCTAGCAGAGTGCATACTTTAAAACATTTAACCTGAAATTCCGCAGTCTGTCAGGTAAATTTTGACAAATTAGTAATTTTAAATGCCTACACCAACGGCAAAGGCAAAGCGATGTCTACGGTAAATGCTCACCTACGCTCAAAATTAAATTCCTGAATTGCGATAATACAGCGAATTACAAGTTAGTTAGATCGCGATTCCAAAGGGGTCAGACGGATTTTCTGATTTGCCTTGACAACACTAACTTAGTGACAGCCAAGCTTTAAGTTTGTAGTGAATATACCCAAATAAACTTTGCGCTCCTGTGTGTTTCAAATTAAACCCTCAATTGACGACGAATTTCCCAAATTGTGTAGTTAGTCACTTCCTCTGTTGTGTACAAGCCAAAATTATTTTTTAGCCAATTACAAGGATAGATCGAGAAAGGGGAACTATAACAATAACCATCTTCTGGGAAATAGTTGAACTAGTGACTGGGGGTTGGAGACTAGGACTGGATATCGGGCGAGATGTGAATGGGGATTGGAATCCAAACAAATCTTACTCATATTTTATTCCCTAGTACCCAGTACTCAGTCCCAAAGCGCCCATTCGTCCCTACCCCAACAAGTTGCTATCCATCTGAAATTGGTGAATCCTGGACGCGGCCAGTTGAAGACTGTAAAACTTTGCAGTTTGTCATATTTTTGACACTTGTTAACCCCATGAAGTTTGGTGTGAGGAACCCTTGTATAAAAAACAAAATAATCCAGAGCAATGGAACCCAATTCAAATTTCACAGAAAATCAACTTCTTTTATCAAGCGCTCAACTTCAAGAGCAACTAGAGCAACAAAAAGCTCTGGCGAGTGTCATTGTCCGAATTCGGGAATCTCTTGACTTAGAAACAATTTTTCAAACGACTGTTAAACAAGTGCGTCAGTTACTAAATGCCGACCGAGTAGCAGTCTTCCAGTTCGACCGCGAACAAAACTGGCAGGGAGAATTTGTTTCTGAAGATGTTGCAACTGGCTGGAACTCAGCAATGGCAATAAAAGTTTATGACCACTGCTTTGGAGAACAATTTGCTTCTAGTTATCAACAAGGTAGAGTGCAAGCAGTAGCAGATATTTACAATGCGGGACTGAGTGATTGTCATCTGGAAATTTTGAGCAAATTTCAGGTGCAGGCCAACCTCGTTGTCCCTCTATCGCGGAAGCAGGAACTGTGGGGATTGCTTTGCATTCATCAGTGCAGTGAGACTCGTGAATGGAAAGAATCGGAAATTGAGTTTATTCGTCAAATTGCTGACCATCTTATTGTTGCGATTCAACAAGCAAAGCATCTTCATGAAGTCAAATTGCAAGCTGCAAAATTGGCTCAAGCAGTTCAGCGCGACCAAGTAATAGCTAAAATTGTCGATGAAATTCGCTCACCCCTTGATATTGAAATTATCTTTAAAACCACAACTCAAGAAATACGCAAGCTGTTGCAAGCTGACCGAGTTGCCATCTTTAGCTTCAATCCCGATTGGAGTGGTAACTTTGTTGCTGAATCATTTGCTGAAGGTTGGACTCCTTTAGTTGGTCTTCTGCCTGCGATCGCTGATAGTTATTTACAACAGACGCAAGGCGGGCGTTACGTTAACAACCAGACTTTTATAGTTAATGATATTTACCAAGCCGAATTAACAAACTGTCATGTAACTCTGTTGGAACAATTTCAGGCAAAAGCCTTTGCTACTGCCCCGATTCTCCAAGGAGATCAACTTTGGGGAATCATCGCTGCCTATCAAAATGCCTCACCCAGAGAGTGGCAATCTTATGAAGTCGAATCACTGACCAAAATCGGCACACAAATTGGTGTCGCAGTGCGACACCATAAGTTGCTGGCATACGCTCAGTACCAAGCAGAGCAACAAAAAACATTAACTAGTGTAATTACTCGAATTCGAGAGTCTTTAGATTTAGATACAATCTTCCAAACTACTGTCACTGAGGCCCGGCAAATGCTGCAAGCAGACCGAGTGGCAGTCTTTCGTTTTGACCCGCAAAAAGATTGGGAAGGAGAATTTATTTCTGAAGATTTTGTGCCTGAGTGTAACTCGGTAATGGCAGAAAAAGTTTATGACTATTGTTTCGGAGAAAACTTTGCACCCCTTTACGCCCAAGGTCGAGTAAATGCGATCGCTGATATTTATCAAGGAAAGTTCCCCGGTTGCTACGTCCAAATCCTAGAAAAATTTCAAGTACGGGCAAATATGGTCGCACCTCTATTGAAAAAAGGTGAACTTTGGGGATTGCTGTGTATTCACCAATGCACTGCTCCTCGCTACTGGCAACCTTCTGAGATTGAATTTGCTAGTCAAATCGCCGAGCAATTAGGAGTTGCATTAAAACAGGATTCTTATTTAAAGCAAGTTCAAATGCAGGTTGTCCAGTTAGCAGAAGCCACTGAACGCGAAAAAGCAATGGAACGTCAAGAACTACTGGCTGCAACTATTGATAAAATCCGCCAGTCACTCGATATTAAAACTATTTTTAGAACTACTACTCATGCTGTGCGAGAGTTACTCGAAGTTGAGCGAATTGCAATCTACCGTTTCAACCCGGATTGGAGCGGTAAATTTGTAGCAGATTCCTTTAAAGATGGTTGGAAACCAGTTGCACAAACCCAACCAACGATTATAGAAACTTTTGAGGATACAGACGACGATAACGAACTTCCGCGTAACGAAACCTTTGTGCCGATTCGCGAAGGTGAAAAATTATGGGGATTATTAGTTGCTTATCAAAATTCGCAACCACGTTATTGGAAAGAAGAGGAAATTAATTTACTGGCTCAAGTTGGGGTGCAATTAGGAATTGCGATTCAGCAAGCAGAATTACTCGAACAAACTAAACGTCAAACCTTAGAACTTACTCAGACTTTGCAAGAATTAAAACAAACTCAGACCAGGTTAATTCAGGGTGAAAAAATGGCAGGATTAGGACAACTACTTGCTGGAGTTGCCCATGAAATCAACAATCCTATCAGTTTTATTTTTGGCAATCTTATCCATTTAAGTGAATATACTCAAGAACTGCTCAAGGTAGTGAATCTTTACCGTCAACACTCTTCAATATTGCCAACTATCCAAGAGCAAATCAACAAGAGTGATTTGGACTTTATCATCGAAGATTTACCGAAAACCCTTGAGTCTATGAAAGTAGGAACAGAGCGGATTTGTGATATTGTGCTATCACTGCGAAACTTCTCTCGTACAGATGAGGCTGAATTAAAGCCAGTAGATATTCATGAAGGGTTGGATAGTACTTTGTTAATTTTAGGGCATCGCCTCAAAAATAATAACGATCGCCCAGCAATTGAGATTGTTAAACAATATGATAGTTTACCTTTGCTCGAATGCTATCCCGCGCAATTAAATCAAGTGTTTATGAATCTTTTGAGTAACAGTGTTGATGCATTAGAGGAAAAGTTTAACACTATACAGCAAAGGTATTTGAAATTATTACAAACGTGTCCGAGAATACCTTTGACTATCTGGATTAATACGCAATTAATTAATAACCAGGTTGTAATCAGAATAGCTGATAATGGTCTGGGGATTCCAGAAGAGGTGCGATCGCATATATTCGATCCCTTCTTCACTACCAAAGCACCAGGTAAAGGTACGGGGTTAGGATTGTCTATTAGCCATCAAATAGTAGTCGAGAAACATCATGGTCAGATGAAATGTTCCTCTAAACCAGGAGAAGGAACAGAGTTTTTAATTGAAATTCCCATTGATAATTAGAGGCGAATTTTCAAGAATTATACCAATTGTAAAAAAGAATGCGACAAACAGACCATTTGTAGAGACGCGATTCATCGCGTCTTTATCCAAGGATGTGTTGCAATTATTAATTTAATATGACGTTTGTTATACAAATTTCGGAGATATAATGTCCCTATAGAAAATTTTATATCAAAAATCGTTGATAATTTTATAGTGAATAAAGGAGAATTAAATCATGTCTAAGGAATTAATTAAGCAAAAGCTTATTGAACACTTAAAGCTTTATGGTTTTGAATATTCTTGGTTTGAGGATGAAACTGGAAATCGTGTAAATTTTGTAGATGAAGATGGAACACTAAGCTTTGATATTCCAGTTAAATTTTATTTAATTGATAATAATAAAATTAATAGTATTAGTGATTATGAATTACATATTCAAAATTCCAGAATCGGTGGGGGAGGGATAAGGATTGTTGTTTATTGGACTGGTATCGAAAGGGAATTTACAGATGAGTTTATAGTATGTGTTGAAAATATTGATTTTATTCAAGAAATACCTTTTGCAATCAATAAAGTTTTATGTTCTCTTGCTAGTCTCAATTTTAAAGTTGAATGGCATGATAGAATGATTGACGTAGAAAATTATATCAATTACATTGCTAAATCCAAAAATACTAATATTGACTCTAGAAACACGGATTTTATAAAAGATAAAATAAAGCATTTTATCAACTCTCCCTATAAATAGTAGAGTAGTAGGGTTTCTTCCCGCAAGCCTAGCGTAACGATCTTCGGCACTAACTAACACACCCGACTATCGACAACCCAAACTATCTCGCGTTGACACATCCGTAACCGGATTTACGCCATCGGCTCTTTCACACAGCAGCGACACTTGATAGCGGTCAATTAAAGCATCGGTAAAATCAGCACCAGTGACATCAGCATCGTAAAAACGGCTGCGGGTCAAAGTTGCTTCAGTAAAGATGGCATTTTTCAGGTTAGCACCATCCATAGTGGCGCGATCGACTAAAGCGCCGCTCAAGTTCGCATTTTCCAAATTTGCCTTTAATAAAACTCCTTTAGTCAGAATTGCGTTGGTTAAATTCGCTCCTTGAAAATTTGTCCCCCGCATTTCTGCTGCTACAAAAGTTACACCTGCCAAATCAGCATGAGAAAAGTCACGATTTTCTAAATTTATGTTGTTGTAATTGATTGTGTTTATCTGAGCAAAAGCCGGTTTGGGATTAAGTATTATCCACCCAAATGCTAGTAGCAAAATCACAATCAAACCCAAAAAGCGCAGTAAAATCTTTTTCATAACTTTATTATTTATCAGTAGTCCGTTGTCATTAGTCCTATCTTACAAAATCTGAGCGAAGGTTTCCTCCGCTCAGATTTTACGCTTTGTGATTTAACCAATGACTAATGACTAATGATTAATGACTCTTGCCTATTTCCAATCTTTGCCAATGCGGATTGTTAGATCGGATTCTAAATCACCAATCGCCGCTACCTCGATTTGACCCAAGCCTAAGACTTTTTGCAAATCAACCCCAACTCGTCGATTGCCTTTTTGGACAATAATCTGAGTTTGACGTTGGGTATCCGGCCAATCAGGCACTTTGTAAATATTATTAAAGCCTTTCTGTTTAAGATAAGCAATAACTTTTTCAGTTAGCTGAGGTTGATTAGAAGCATTTTGAATAGCAATTTTGAGGTTAGGAACCTGACGCATATCTGGCTTTAGACCAGGTACATTTACCCCAACATAATCATTCAACAGGCTCTGTTGTCCAGTCATATTCAGCCAATAGCTATCGGGGTCTTTGCTAAAACGGCTAAAGGTACCTGGCAACACAGTCATTTGGAAATTATCCCGATCTAGGTTAAGTCCGAAATTGACCAACGCCATCATTTCTTCCATCTTCAGGTTGGTATCAAAATATTTTCGCATTAAGCGAGTTAATTGAGGCAACCTGGGTAAGATGGTGGGACTATTTAAGCGTTGCAGCAAGGCAGCTGTTAGTGCTTGCTGACGCTGCACTCTCGGTAAATCTCCCAAACCTGGTTCGCGGAATCGGGCAAACTGTTCTGCTTGTTCGCCATTCAAGGTTTGCCAACCACTGACTAAATTAATCGATAGCCGACTGCTGGAGTCTTTATATTCCATTGATTGGGGAACAAAGACTTCTACTCCGCCTAACTGATCGACTAACTGCCGTAAGCCGCTAGTAGAAATACGGATGTAACGATCGATTGGGGCATTATTTAAGGTACGGCTAACTACCCGTGCTGCTAAGACTGGACCGCCTTTGGCATTGGCATCAGATACCTTAGTTAATCCCTTTTCTCCCTTTTCGGGGATGGCGATCATTGTATCTCTGGGAATGGAAAGCACTCTTACAGATTTTTCACTAGGATTAAGTCGTACCAGCAGCATGGAGTCGCTTTTCCCGGCAAAGCTTTCTGGTGAGCCATCAACGGTACCGCTGACTGGTTCAATCCCCATGATTAAAATATTCATCGGACGTGAAAGCTTGTACTGGGAGAGTTTACCCCATAACTCCCCTGGTAATGGGATTTTTACTTCGTCTTTAGCAGCAGTTCCTAAATCGTCATCTGTTCGATCTAGATTGCTCCATAAAGGAGTCCACAGCGCTAACGTTGACACCAGCAGCCCAGATAAGATGATGCCAATAACAACCGTCATAAACCATAACAGCCATCGAGGCATGGTTAAGCCCAGTCTCTCAGAAAGCTGATTCGGAAACGCGCCCACAGATTCGATGACGCTACGGTTCGGATTCGCTGGCTGCTTTAGTTCGACCTCCTCCTCTGAGTCGGCTACTGGTGCTGGTGTTACTTGATTTTCTGTCTGTTGAATTTGCGACGATCGCACGTCACTTTCAAACTCTACTACTTGCTGAGACGTAACCGGATTTTCCGACCATTCGACTTGTTTTATCACAATTATCTCCCCACTCAACCACTCCCTAAAAGTATGTTAATCCAAGCTACAAATATTGCCAGTGGAAAAGCTCACTGTAAACTTGTAATGTTCTTCGGTAGGCGTGTATGACAACATGAATACTTTATTGTTCCCCGTAATCCTAGCTGGTGGTAAAGGTGAACGTTTTTGGCCCCTAAGCCGCAAAGACCGACCCAAGCAATTTTTAAGTCTTGATGGTAGCTCTAGAAGTCTATTACAAGCAACCGCCGATCGATTGATTGAACTCGGTGGCGGGTGGGATTCCTTGTGGGTTATCACTTCTAGTCAGATAGCTGAAGGCGTAAGACAACAACTACCCGATTTACCAGTTGAAAACTTACTGATTGAGTCGGAAGGCAGAGACACAGCCGCCGCCGTTGCTTGGACAAGTTTAGAAATCAAACAGCGCTATGGTGAAGACGCTGTGATTGGCTTTTTCCCTGCTGACCACTGGATTGCTGACCAAGAGGCGTTTGCACGCACATTAAATGCAGCTACGCAACTGGCAACAAGCACAGCAGCGATCGTTACACTGGGGATCAAGCCTACTTTTCCATCAACCGGTTACGGCTACATTGAACAAGGTGAAAAAATAGGTAGCTTTAATGAGTTGCCAGCTTATCACGTGAACCGCTTTACTGAAAAGCCCGACCGAGAAACGGCAGAGACTTTTTTATCTACGGGACGTTTTAGCTGGAATAGTGGAATGTTCGTTTTTCGGGCAGGGGTTGTTCTCAAGGAACTACATACCCATGCTCCAGAAATTATCGAACCTTTAGAACAACATGGCCCTGATATCTATCCCCAGTTGCCTAAGAAGAGTATAGACTATGCGTTAATGGAAAAGACAACTCTAGCATACGTTTTGCCAGTTGATTTTGGTTGGGATGATTTAGGAGATTGGAATGCGATCGAACGCTTACTGAAGACGGAAGAGACTCCCAATGTGGAACTTGCTACTCACGTAGGTATAGATACGCAAGGGGCGATTATTTACGCCTCAAATCCAGAAGATGTAGTTGTTACTATTGGTTTAGAGGATGTGGTGATTGTGCGCGATCGCAATGTCACCCTCGTTGTCAAAAAAGAACGTACCCAGGAAATCAAGCAGATCCTTAAAATTATCCAAAGCGATTCCCGATTTACCGACCTGCTATAAAAGTTAGAACCCTTGGCAGAGGCGAAAAAGTCTGTTTTCCCATTATAACTTGACAGTCTATTATTTTATCTGACAGTTATGGACATTATTAGCTTTGAGCCTCTGGCCAAGACAATGGCAATCGATTCTATTACTGCCTATCAAAAATACATTTCTCCGTCCAAAGGATTTTCTTGTTCCCATCGCTTATTACACGGCGGGGATTCTTGCTCTAGTTACGTCAAACGGATGCTGAACGAACAGAAGCTCCACCAAGCCGTACAATCATCCATCAAAAGATTTCAAGAATGTGCGGCAGCTAGCAAGACTTTAACAAGCACCAAAACTAGAGCCGATTTCCGTTGTATTGTCATCCCCTGCTGTCTACCTCTTTAACTCCTCTGCCTTTTTGCAGTTTTTTACAAAAATGTTCCTCACCCAAACTGTTCCCCGTCAACGAGAAATCCTAGAAGTCTTCCTTCGCAATGGCTGGGACTATATGCGAAGGTTACTTACTGGTGGCAAAGCTGATGAACCTCAACTTCCAACACCTGCGGTTTTAAAAAATATCCTGGTAGACTTGGGGCCAGTTTACGTCAAACTTGGTCAGTTAATGTCTACCCGCCCTGACTTACTGAGCGCCTCCTATATTGAGGAATTGTCAACTCTACAAGATGAAGTACCACCAGTTCCTTGGTCAGAGATAGAAATAATCCTCCGCAAAGAATTAAAACGTCCATTAGCAGAAACTTTCAGCACAGTTAACCCGATTCCCGTAGCAGCCGGATCGATTGCCCAGACACATCGAGCTACACTAGCAGACGGTCGAGAAGTCGCTCTAAAAGTGCAACGTCCAGGAATCGATCTGACTATTGCCCAAGATATTGCTTTAATTCAAGGTATTGCCGATTTAGTGGCGCGGACTGATTTTGGGCAAACCTACGAAATCAAATCCATTGCCGAAGAATTTACCAAAGCCTTAGAAGCCGAGTTAGATTTTACCCGGGAAGCGGGTTTTACAGACCAACTGCGGCGCAACTTATCTCAGAGTCGCTGGTACGATCCCACACAAATAGTGGTTGCGGAAATTAACTGGGAATTGACCACACCAAAGTTATTGGTAATGGAATGGTTGGATGGGATACCTTTCCTGGCGGCGGATTTGGATAGTGACCCCAATGTTAAAGATCCTGCCGAAAAGCGTAAAGAAATAACTACCTTGTTATTTCGGGTATTTTTCCAGCAATTATATATTGATGGTTTTTTTCACGCCGATCCCCATCCAGGAAACTTGTTTTATCTCAAAGATGGTCGTGTTGCCCTCTTAGATTGTGGAATGGTGGGAAGACTCGATCCCCGGACACAGCAGATATTAACAGAGATGTTGTTAGCGATCGTTGATTTAGATGCTCAAAGGTGCGCTCAGTTAACTTTACAGCTATCAGATTCCGCTCAACCGGTGATTTTGTCGCGGTTAGAAAATGATTACGATCGCATGTTACGTAAGTATCACAACGTTAGCCTCACACACATAAACTTCAGTCAGATAATTTATGAAGTTTTACAAGTTGCCCGTAACAATAAAATTAGGTTGCCTAGTAATATGGGTTTGTATGCCAAAACCCTAGCAAATTTAGAAGGGGTAGCGCGGACATTCAACCCAGAGCTTAATTTTTTTGATGAAGTCAAACCATTAATTACAGACTTGTTTCGTCGGCAATTACTGGGCGATAATCCAGTGCGATCGCTATTACGGACAGCCTTAGATATTAAAAGTCTATCTCTCCAATCTCCCCGCCAAATCGAACTATTATTAGACCGAGTTACCTCAGAAACCTTACAGTGGAATCTATCACTGCGGGGTTTAGATGGTGTACGGCGCACTATGGACGATGCCGCTAACCGACTATCTTTTAGTATTTTAGTGGGTTCGCTGATTATGGGTGCGGCAATTATTTCCACCAGAGCGCAAACAACTCAGCTATCTTTTTTAAGCACCATCCTGTTTGCAGTCGCTAGTTTATTGGGTTTGTGGTTAATTATTAGTACATTGCGATCGGGGCGTTTACGGTAAAATCATTTTGAATTTTAGACTTTGAATTGAAGGAAAAATCTAAAATTCAAAATTTAATGACCGACATTCTTTGATGGTACAAGCCCCTAGATTCATCTATGGAGTTAATCTAAAATCTAAAATCTAAAATTCCCAAGCCCCTAGATTTATCTATGAGGTCAATCCAAAATCCAAAACTTGTACTGAGCGAAATCGAAGTATCTAAAATCCAAAATTGTCTGACTCATACCGTTTGGATTTTTAGCGAAAAAACAGCGATCGCCAAATAGACAACCAACAGGCAAAGCTTCTGGACTGGGTTGGCTACCAGCAACTAGGATAAAATCGATTTGAGGAAGCGATCGCTATTAATGCCAAAGATGCCCCAAAGCGATCGCCAATTACCTCTGATACCAGCTGGTTGTAAGTTAGAAAGCATCAGTTAAAAAACTTGGGTCATCGACTTAGTACCCATTCTGACAGCGAAATTGTACTTCATATTGATGAAGAGTTTAGCATCGAATGTTTGCAATATTTGCGGGGTGAATTCGCATTTATCTTGTGGGATGAAACGAGGCAGGTTTTTTACTGCCTGCGATCGCTTCCGTATTAAGCAACTTTTCTATACAACGGTCGGTAACACGCTTTATTTGTGGTCAGAATTCAAAGCGCTATCTGGTGCAGGCGTTTAGCTTGTCAAAAGTATTACTTATTCTCTGAATTTTTGACCGTCTGATTCACTCTTGCTTAGTCTGGTGTTTCTATAACTGATTGATAAATTTAAATTAAATCTTGTTAGATAAGAGGCTTTTGTTATTGTGTAAAAAAGCTGAAGTTTTGGCGTTGATAATTTATTTTATGGTTCTTTGATTGTTCAAATTTTCCTGCTTTAGAGCTGATTCGTAAAGAGAATCTGAAGAGTACTCAAATCCTTGCTAGGTCTGAGTTTCAGCGAATAAGTGCTGTATTGACTTAAATTACTGAAACCCTTATTAAACAAGTACTTTACTTGAGTTTACAAATTAGCTCTTAATCTCCTGCTCATATAGTTTAGTTACGCTACTTATTGAAGTGCGGAATGTGGGTTATAAAATCCCTAATCCCCCTTTTCGAGGGTTTGTACAAAAAACCCCAATTTAGATTTCCTCATAGTCTATAATTTACCTAAGTGATAATTGCTAAACATAGTTCGGAACTTGGGGAGAGATCCCATACGCCGTTTAACAAGACGCTATGCGTAGCGTCTTGTTAAACGGCGTGACTCTGCTGTAGTATTTAGCAAACAGCAAAAAATAGCAAGCACTATTTAGCTACTAGAACCTCATCAAACGCAGTGTTTACAGATACTTCCCTCCAAGCATCTAGTTCTGCTTTGACCGACTCCAGCTTGGCATTAATCGCATAAATTGCATCTTCTCCTAGCACCAATCTCAGTGGCGGTTTATCACTATCAACTGCTTGAATCATTGCTAGAGCTGCTTTCTTTGGATCGCCTGATTCCTTAAATTCCAATTTCATATCGAGGATATCTCGCGCACCTTTACGCATCTCACCAATCACTGTTTCATAGTCATTGATTTGGATATCAGTTATGACAAGAGAACGTGTCACAAAATTTGTACGAAATCCACCAGGTTCAACTATTGTGATTTTGATACCGAGAGGTGTAACTTCTTGAGCTAATGCTTCGGAAATTCCTTCTAGCGCAAATTTAGTACCATTATAGATTCCCGTACCAGCATAGGACACAAACCCACCCACGGATGAAATATTAAGGATGTGTCCACTGCGTTCTTGTCGCATATGAGGTAATACTGTCCGTATTACTTCTAAAGCACCAAAAAAGTTTGTTTCAAACTGACGGCGAACTCCTTCATCGCTGACTTCTTCTATTGCCCCTAAAACTCCATATCCAGCATTATTAACAAGTACATCAATACGTCCAAACTTGGCAATTGCCTGTTTAACTGCTTCCCGTACTTCTTCGGGTTTAGTTACATCAAGTTGCACAGCTAATGTCCGATTCGGAAAGCTTACTACTAAATCTTCTATTTGTTGTGGATTTCGTGCCGTTAACACCACAATCTCACCCCGCTCAAGCACTGTTTCTGCTAATGCTCGACCTAAGCCTTTTGAGCTACCAGTAATAAACCATACTCTTGTCTCTTGAACTGAGGATAATACCATAGAAATTCTCCATTTATAACAAGCGTCACTAAGCTAAAAGAAATTGAATTGCAGCATAAAAATGCATATCTCTTGTAGAGTGGGCATACAAAACCCACCCAGATACACAATTGAAACGCACATTTGCTTACTGGATGTTGCCAGATGTTTCCTGCATCTTCTTGCGGAGACTAAGCGGTCTCATGTCAGTCCAGACTTCTTTGATGTAATCCAAACATTCTTGCTTCAAACCTTTTTTTCCAACATCTTTCCAACCAACAGGGTTTTCGCGATCGGATGGCCAAATAGAATACTGTTCTTCGTGATTCACTACAACTTTGTAAATTGTCGTGTCTTCTTTATCGTCTTGATACATAATTAACCTCGTGATATTTAATGAAAAATGCTTTGTAACCTGGGACTAACTTATGGTCTTAATTTTATTAAGCTTTACGGGGAAATTTCATGATTATACTAGTAATACATTTAAGTATTATTGATATTATGAACAACTGATTAAACATATTTTTTCTGTGGACTATTCCTGTATTTCACGATTTGCTTGCTTCAAGTTGAAGTAAACTTAAAGATTTAAATTCCAAAATTGTTAATAATAATACAATTAACATAAATAAAACATCTGTAAAAAGTATTCCATAATATATGCCTCTTACACCTGATATTTTTGAAAATAATAGTATCATGGGTATTGTTAAAATTATACTTTTTAACAAAATTACTGCTAACACAGTTTTACCTTTACCTATAGATAGAAAAAGAGTATTGCTAAAATGTGCTAAAGGCCATATAGGTATTGATATGCTGAGAATTATAAAATTTAGCAGGTCATCTTTTGTAAAATTAATTTCCGGTAGAATTATAGCCAAAAATTTACCTGGGATTAATTGTAAAGGCAACCAAATTAACATTGACAAAATAGTTCCAATGATTGCAAAAGTTAAATATGCTTTTTTTATCCTTCCATAATTTTGTGCGCCATAATTCATACCAATTATAGGTTGTAATGCTTGGGCAAAACCAATGATAGGAATAAATACCAATAAAGATACATTTGCTGTTGCTCCAAAAAAAGCAATATCGCTATTTGTTCCGTAGTAAGAAATCAAATTAAAAATTACCAAATCTTGAATCAACAATGTCACTGGATAAAATAATTCTGATATCCCTACTGAGAATATTGCACGTAGCAAATCTCTAGCGATCGCAAATTTTTTTAAATTAACTGGGATAGAACTTTTACCAGATATAAAATAGGCTAAGTTGACAAAGCTATAAACAATCATTGCCATAAATGTCGCCAAAGCAATACCTTGAGTTCCCCAATTAAATACGCTAGTAAATATATAATTTAAGAAAATATTAACGATAACAAACAGCCAGTCAAATATTGTGGTTAACCTAATTTTCCCCTCTGATTTTATCACCCGGCTACAAGCTTCTCCTACTATCAAAAATAGAGAACCTAGTATATATATTTTAAAATATTTTGTGCCTTCTGAAGCAACTTCACCGCTTCCTCCTATTAATACAATTAATTCTTTACCAAAGCTGTAACCAAAAATTGTGATGAAAAATGAAATTGCAACACTCATCACAATTAGGTTACTAAATATTTTTGACTGAGTTTTGATATCTCCAGCACCTATAGCTCGACTAAGAACAGAAGCAGAACCTACCCCAACTAACAGAGCAAATCCATTGATAATACTTGTAAATGGTAGTGCAAGTGAAATACCCGCCAAAGCAGTTTCACCAATGAATCGCCCTGCAAATAAAGCATCAATAAAAGTGTTTAAACTAAGCATCAATATCCCCAAAGTACTGGGAATTGATAACTTAAACATCAGCTTAACAAGATTACCTTGAAGAATTTCATTTGTAATTTGGGATTGTTTTTGTGAAGTCATTTTTTAGTTTTTGGATGATTTCTGTTTACTCAACCTTAACCAAACGGCTAACGCGATACTGCCTCACTGCTTCTAACTCCATCTCTTTTGCTGAGTTAAATGCACTCATGACCTCACCACAGACTTCTACTCTGGCTTCATAGGCACCTGATGTACTACCATCTGGAACTACAAAATCAATACGAACTTCTGCCCAGTCAGCATTCTGTCCTTCAGCTACTTCTTCCATCGCCAGAACTTTACCTGCTTTCAAGTAATCTAGCCAGTTCCAACCAGACTGCATCCAAATTTCGCGTTCGACACTTTGCTCAAATTCGCTCAAACCAGTCCATCCTCGGTAGTATTGACGCAAACCAGAAACTGAACCGTTTCGCTGCACCAATAAATCCAATACATCTGGCTGTAAGTGCCCCCATAAGCAGCCTTGGGGTAAATCAACTAAGGTAGGAGCAAACTGATGACCACCAAAGTGAGTTGTTTGCCAAACTCTTAACTTTCCATTAGAAGCAGGAGCATATTCTTTACGTAATCGTCGATAGATAGGAGTTCCAAATCTGCCACAAGCAAGGTCAACTTGAGCATGGGTACAAACCATAAGTTCACGAATGTGACTTGTTTGTTGTATATATTGCTGAAATTCTGATAAATTATTGGGTTGTTGCATTAACTGCTTGAATATTGCTGTCACCAAAGCAGCCGCTTTGCTTTCTGGAACAACAAATTCCTGTTTCTCAAACTGAGAAAAAAGCTTTGCAGGACGGTAGTAGTAAAACACGCGGGTAAAGCCAGGATGAGAATACTCCCCATCAGGAGCAATTAGCATTGGTTTCAACTTGACTCCATGCTTAAAAATTAACTCTTCAAACAAACCCACCAATGACTTAATAGTTGGATTTTCTTGAAATATTTCTTGCGGCCAAGGTTGTGGAACTTCCATAATCAACCAATACTCACAAGTACCTGCTGTCCCAACTGGATCTTCTCCATTAGCTTGAGAAACCAAGGAGCAAAAACGACAGTCACTTGTGAGAAGTTGGTGAGTATGTTGAGTTGGCATATTTTCTATCTCTGCTCTAGTTATTATTCAAAAAGAATAAAATAATGATAAATTGCTAATCCAATCCCATTCCTTTTTGCATATCCTTATAAAAATTGTCATAAAAATATTGATGCGGCACCAATCTTTTATATAAGGCATACAGCTTAAGTTCCCATGATGATTGGGTGACAAAATATTGTCTTTTAGGTTTCCTAGCTTCCAGAGCCTCCAAAATCGTATTTGTCACTTTTTCAGGTGGTAAACCTGTGCTGCGATTGTCCTCCACTGCTCCTTGCATATATATTTTGTAATTATTGCCATATATAGCTTTAGCTTCGGGTGACATATTAGCTAATGTTTCCTGGTAACTAGCTTCTACTTTGTCAGCCTGTTCTGGAGTTACTATTCCCCCTGGTAAAATGGAAATAACCTCAATTCCACTAGAAGATAATTCCATTCTTAAAGAATCTGTAATTGCCTCAATGGCAAATTTTGAAGCAGATAAAAGACTTCTATAAGGTAGAGCTAATCTGCCACAAATTGCACTGATATTTATGATTCGACCTTTGGCTTGTCGAATCATTGGCAAGAATGCTTGTGTAACTGCAATTTGCCCAATAACATTTACTTCAAAATTCCATCTGATGTCATCTATTGGAATACATTCGAGTGGCCCATCTACTGCTACAACTGCATTATTAATTAATGCGAACAATCCTTCATTGCCAACCGCCAGTGAGACAAATTCCAAAGCAGATTTAATTTCTTCCGCTTTTGTGATGTCCATAATAATTGGTATTAAATTTCCAGATGCAGCCTGCTTTAATGAATGTGCGTCTTTCTCTGTGCGGACTCCAGCAAAAACGCGATATCCTTGCTTGGCCAGTGAAAGTGCAGTTACTCGACCTAAACCGGTGGATGTTCCTGTGATGACAACTGTGCCTTTCTTATTTTGATTCATATCTATTTCCTCCAAGATGAAATGTATTTTTATACCTGAAAAGGGTAAATCTAGAAATATGACGTATATCAACTGAATAAAAAACTAAATCCAATATCTAAACAAAGCCAGAAACAAGTGGCTTTGACTTTCCTTAATGCTGACGCCGACCATGCATAAACATCTTCACACCACTCTCGGCGTAACATTGATCGTTGAAATACTTTGGTCGTTCTGGTCGCTTGTTAACCAGCTCTAATTTATAGTTTGAAAGAATTGTTGCTAACACAAGCTTCATTTGAAAGATAGAAAAAGACCCTGCAATACAACCACGAGCGCCGCCACCAAAGGGTATAAATTCATAGGGAGAGAATTTTTTTTCTAGAAAGCGCTCTGGCTTAAACTGTTTCGGCTCTGGGTACACATCTTTACGTTGATGTGTTGAATAAATATTGGTAAAGAGTATTGTACCAGGAATTAACTCATACCCCACGATCTCCACTGGAGACACTACTACCCTTGGGAGCGAGAAGATCGAACTTGGGTAAATTCGTAAAGTTTCGTGACAAACAGCATTAAGATACGGCAATGCCACAATCTTCATAGGATCTGGGTTTTCACCAAGGCTATCGAGTTCCTCAAGCAATTGCTTGCGAACATCTGTTAAACGATGAACCCAGTAGAATAACCAGGTAAGCGAATCTGTTGCACCATTATTACTTGCTGGTATAGGCAAAAACAGGAGATCGCGCACTTCCTCATCGCTTAATGGTTTACCTGTTTCATCATAAGCAAATATCAGATCGGAAAGTATATCAATACGTGAAGAATCTGCTTGCTTGCGGCGTTCTTTAACTTCATTGTATAAAAATTGGGAAATTTCTTTCTGGAGATACTTATGATATCCCCACGGACTGAACCGACCTAAATCCAATTGTGTAAAAGGCAATTTACTTACGATCTTAAGCAAGGTAGATTTTTCATTTTTGATTGAAGAGGTATATAGACGTTTTATTTTTTCATAACGCTCTCCTTCTCGTAATCCAATCACAATCTCTATAGCTACTTGCAAGGTAATTTGTGATAACATTTCATTGGCAATGAAAGTTTTGCCAAGTGCCTGTTGACCAATCATTTTTTTTGTGATTTCACATATACTTTTACCAGTAGCATTCATCCGCTCTCCATGATAAGCTTTCATTAAGAGAGAACGACGATGTTTGTGAACTAAACCATCAAGATGAATGATTCCTTGCTGCCCCATTTCTTCGGCTTTAATCGGGGTATCTACTGGCGGCATAGTAGAGATTGTAATTTCTTTAGTATTAGTTAAATACTGCTTTATTGCTGAGGGATTACTAACGTAAACAATTGGTGTAGAACCAGACATTATAGTTATAATGTCGCCATAGCGTTTGTAAATAGCATCCAAACAGCCAAGAGGATTATTATTGAGCTGCTGAAGTAGCAGCCATAAAGGTGTTTTCGGTTCTGGTGGTAGTGTCATAAATGTTGTTTAATTCCATGATTTATAGATATTGAATCGGAAAAGCAAATTCAGAAATATATTTATACTCGGTTCATACCTCAGTTTAAAAGTGGGCAGTACAACTTTTCTCGTCTGCTCCCCATCTTCTCTGCCCCTCTACTTCTTTTTGACGGCGACTACGCATGACCATTTTCACGCCACTTGCAGGGGAACAAATTAAACCTGCAAATTTAGGACGTTCTGGGCGCTTACTGACCAACTCTAATTGATAGCGTGAAAGAATAGTTGCTAATACAAGCTTCATTTCAAATAGAGCAAAACTCGCGCCAATACACACACGAGAACCGCCACCAAATGGCAAAAATTCATAAGGAGAAAATTGCTTTTCTAAAAAGCGCTCTGGCTGAAATTCTTTTGGTTTAGGATATAAATCATCACGCTGATGGGTCGAATAAATATTGCCAAGAAGTATTGTACCGGGATGCAGTTTGTAGCCCATTAACTCAATTGGAGATTCTACCAACCTGGGAAATGTAAACAATTGGGTTGGGTAAATTCGTAAAACTTCGTTACAAACAGCACTTAAATAAGGGAGTGTAACAATGCTCATGGGGTCTGGATTCTGACCAAGACTATCAAGTTCTTCGAGTAGTTTCTCTCGAACATTTGTTAAGCGGTGAATCCAGTATAAAGCCCAACTAATGGCAGTTCCCGAAGCATCACCAGCTGCAAATATAGGCGATAATAAAAGGTCACGCACCTCTTCATCGCTTAAAGTTTCACCTGTTTCATCACAAGCAAATATCAAATCGCCAAGTATATCAGTGCGTGAAATATCTGCTTGCTGGCGACGTTCTTTAACCTCAGTAGATAACAATTGAAAAAGTTCTTGCCGGAGGTGAAGGAGATATCCCTGGGGACTCCATTTACCTAAATCTTTTTCTTGGAAAATATTACTAATAATCTTAACTATAAGAGATTGTCTATCGAGTTTAAGCAAAGATGCAAATAAATGCTTAATTTTGTTGTAGCGCTCTCCTTCATACAAACCGATTACCCGCTCTATACCAACTTGAAAAGTAATATCTTCAATGACTGGGTATGCAATAAAAGCTTTTCCAACCACTAGTTTACTCATCATCTTTTCCGTGAGTTCGCAGATACCTCGGCCACACGCTTGCATCCGCGCTCCATGAAAAGCTTGCATTAGGAGCTTACGCCGATTTTTATGAACTAAACCATCAAGTTGCAGAACTCCTTGATTTCCGGTTATGAAGGCGAAATCTTGGTTTAATACACCGCTAGCTGTAATTTCCTTAGTATTTGTAAAAATCTCTTTTATCCCTGAAGGATTGCTGATGTAAACAATTGGTGTAGAGCCAGACATTATAGTAACGATATCACCATAACGTTGGGAAATAGCATCCAAATAACCAAAGGGATTAATCTCAAATTGCAGACCTAGCAACCATAAGGGGATTTTCGGCCCTGGGGGTAGTTTCATTAGTCTTTTTTACTCCCATTATTTATGACATTGCACGCAGCACGATCGATATAATTTCTCAGATGTTTAGCTAATTTCTGAATATGAGGCTCAACGAAAATCGAGAAATGATCGCCAGGAACTTCAATGACTTGAATAGGTAGACTAGAATATTTACCCCAACCTAATAATGGGTCATCAGTATTCCATTCTGGATTATCAAAGTCATGAATAATCTCTTCGTTGGCTCGAAATAGAGTTATGGGATGAGGATAAAGTCGTGGGACATAATCTCGCATAGCTTGAACATCAGCTTTAAAAAGTTTGTAATAGCTGATAAAATCTTTAATTTCTGTATCACTAAAGATGAAGTTTGCTTTTTTATTAATCAAATTAAGTTGCTCATTTAGTGGCAAAACTCTAAGTTCCTCAAAAGGAATCGAAAAATCTATATTATTATCAGTTTTTATGGATTCAGCCATCCGAAGTAAAAATTTTGCATCGTCATCTTTTGTAGATTCAATGCGTGTTTCTAAAAGAATGGCATCGATAACAACTAGCAAATCTACTGCTTCACCCTGTCTTTGCAATTGCTGCGCCATTTCAAAAGCAAGTACACCACCGTAACAATGACCGCCTAAAAGATAAGGGCCATTTGGCTGTACTTTACGAATTTCTTGGAGGTATTTATTTGCTGTTTCTTCTAGTGAGAGAATTTCAGGTTTTTCTTGATTAGGGGTATGTTCCAAGGCATAAAATGGATAGTCTTCACCAAGCCTTCTGGATAAATTAAAGTAGTTATTAATACCTCCACCTGCGCCATGCATACAAAAGAAAGGTGTCTTGGAACCAGAAGAGTTAATTACGACGAGAGGAGAATTAGAAATTTCGTGCGATCGCTGACTGACAATAAGAGCTAGTTTCTCAATTGTGGGATTTTCAAAAAGAGTAGATAGGCTAAGATTATGCCCAAATTTGTCTTGAATTTGAGCCATTAAGCGTACAGCTAAAAATGAATGACCACCCAATTCAAAGAAATTATCTGTCACTCCAATGAGGTTAGTCTTTAGTAGATTTTCCCACAATTTTACTAATGACAACTCTGTAAAATTCCGAGGGGGGATGAAGGACTTTGTAATATTTGGTCGGATAAAGTCATTTGTGGAAAGAGAACGCTTGTCTACTTTGCCATTAGGTGTAAGTGGAAAAGCATTTAATACCACAAAGCTGGATGGGAGCATATAATTAGGCAACTTTTGTTGCAAGTAAGGCAACAGTTGTGCAGCTATATCCTGATTTTGGGTGACGACATAAGCAATCAAAAGTTGACTTTCTTGAGTATCGTTGCTGAGAATGACAACCGATTCTTTTACATCTGGATGCTCTGTAATAGCTGTAGAAATTTCGCCTAATTCGACTCGAAAACCTCTGATTTTTACTTGTTCATCGTGGCGACCCCAATATTCAATATTGCCATCATTGAGATAACGCGCAAAGTCACCAGTTTTATAAAGTTTATTTCCTAGAACAAAGGGGTTATCGATAAATCTTTCAGCCGTTAATTCCAGGCGATGTAAGTATCCCTTCGCTAATCCGTCGCCACCAATATAAAGTTCGCCAACAACTCCTACAGGGGTTAGTTGTAAATTGCGATCCAATACATAGACTTGAGTATTATCAATAGGACGACCGATAGGTACACTGTTTGCTTGGTCTGATAATAAACTGGTGTCGTAGTAAGTGGCGTTTGCAGAAACTTCCGATGAACCGTAAAGGTTGATTAGTCCTGCAAATGGTATTAATTCTCGGAAACTTTTAGCTAAGTTAACAGATAATGCTTCTCCACTGGTTATCCAGAGTTTTAATTGTGATAATTTATTGGTTAGATGATGGTAATTATCTAGAAGTAAACGCAGGAGTGAGGGTACAAGTATAATACGGGTAACTTTGTGATGAGCTAAAGCTTCTATAAATAACTGTGGATCTAGTAGAGTTGCATTATTAATAATTACTATGGGAATTCCCTGAAGTAAAGGAGCAAAAATTTCCCAAACAGAATCTATAAAACTAATAGCTGTTTTCTGACAACAAACTTCTTCTGGATTGAAAGGATAAGTTTTCCATAGCCAGTGTAAGCCATTTACTGTCCCACGATGATTGCCAAGAACGCCTTTAGGAGTTCCAGTTGAGCCAGAAGTATAGATAATATAGGCAAGATTATCAGATGAGGAGATGTTAATGGGATTTTCTTGACTTTCTCGAGCAATTTCGTCTTTTTGAATATCTAGATAAACGATTTTAGGCGAAGATAATGATAGTTTTTCGACAATTTTATGATGGGTAATTAATATTGATGCTTGAGAATCAGAGAGCATAAAATTTAGACGCTCAACTGGATAACTCGGATCGAGGGGAATATATGCACCGCCAGCTTTAAGGATTGCTAAAATTCCCGTCACCATGTCTATAGAACGTTCTAGGCATAAAGCAACAAATGTTTCTTTTGTTACACCCTGTTTTTGTAAATAATATGCAAGCTGATTAACTGTATGGTTAAGTTGACGATAGGTAATTTTTTCTGACTGGCTAATTAATGCCACAGAGTCAGGTGTTAGTTCAACTTGCTGCTCAAATAATTGATGGAGACATACATCTTGATAGTCTGTACGAGTTTGATTAAATTTTAATAATAATTGTTCTTGTTCATTAGTACTTAATAGTGATAATTCACAAATGCGTTCCTCTGGATTAGCGAGTATATTTTCTAATAAAGTCTGGAAGTGATTAATAAATCGGGTAATTCTTGTTGAATCAAAAATATCTGTATTATATTCTAAACACCCTGTTAAGCCTTCTCGCGATTCAGATATCGATAAGAAAATATCTAGTTGAGCAGTACCACTCTCAAACTCTAAAGCACGCAAGGTTAATCCAGATACTTCCTGTACAGATGTTGGAGTATTTTGCAGCACAAACATGACTTCATAAAGTGGATTTCGGCTTAAGTCTCGTTCGGGTTGCAATTCTTCTACAAGCATCTCAAAAGGCAAATCTTGATGTGCATAAGCATCAAGAGTCACCTCACGGACTCGACGGAGAAGTTCGCAAAAACTGGGATTACCACTGAGGTCATTACGCAATACTAAAGTATTAACAAACAGACCCAACATACCTTCTAATTCGGCTCGATTGCGGTTGGCAATTGGAGAACCAATCACAATATCTTCTTGGTTTGTGTAGCGGTATAATAATATATTAAATGCTGCCAGCAAACTCATAAATAAAGTGGCATCTTCTCGCTGGCTTAATTGCCTAAGTGCATCAGTCAGTTCTGCTGAGAATGTAAAGTATTGTTTGGCACCAGCAAAAGTTGTGACGCTAGGTCGCGGACGGTCTGTGGGTAATTGTAGTACAGGAAGCTCACCGCTTAGTTGCTGCTTCCAATAATTTAATTTGGTCGTGAGGAATTCACCTTGGGTGCGATCGCGTTGCCAAATTGCAAAGTCCGCATACTGAATCGGGAGTTCAGGTAAAGCAGAAAGCTGATTTGTAGACAAAGCTGCATACAGAGTTGACAACTCCCGCAGGAACACGCCACAAGACCATCCATCTGTAATGATGTGGTGCATGGTTACAAGCAAAACGTATTCTTCTTCACTCAAGCTTAGTAAAGTTGCTCTGACTAAAAGTCCTTTCGCTAAATTAAAAGGTTTTGTTACTTCCTGGGCTATAAGTTTCTTTACTTCCCCTTCCCAATCTTTACCAAATAAATACTCAAGATTAATAATAGGTAAATCCCAAGTTAACTTTGGTGCAATTTCCTGTACTGGCTCTCCATTGACAAGTGTAAAATTTGTGCGCCAAATTTCGTGACGCTTGAGAATTTCATTCAAACTTTGCTGAAGCGCTGTAATATTTAGTTGTCCTTTTATATGGAAAGCAATGGGAATATTATAGAAAGAGCTACCGTGGTAAAGTTGGTCAATAAACCATAGCCTTTGTTGAGAGAAAGATAAAGGAATATTTTTAGATATTTGACGTTTGGGAATAGTATCAGCTTGAAATTTTCCTCCCTTCCACTTTTCTAGAAGGGCTTTTTTGGCAGGTGATAAATTAGAGTGATGTTTATCCATTGCTAATATGCCATCAAAAGTTACTAATTACTATACGTGTTTTTAACTTATATAAAGTAGAAATATCGCTTAATATAATTTTTCCTCCGAAAAGTTTCTATTTAGATTAACTATAAACTCTATGGAGAAGCGGCAATTATTAAGCGACAAGTCTAATAATTTGCAAAGTTTGCAATTGGATTATTAAGTTAAAGATGTCTTCTGGCAAACAAAGCAAGCTATGTCTTCACTTTCCCCAAAATCTTTGCTATTGTAATAATTAAATTTTGTAAATCCTGCATCTTTTAAAGCTGATTGAACTTCTTCTAGAAAGTGATCCTTCCTTAGCCAAACGGTGTCTGAACGCTTCCAGGTTTCTTTTATTAATTCAAATCCTGTAACTTTGATTTCCCATGTCCTTTCTTCAGGTTTGTAATAGAATAACTCTATTAATGAGCATTCGTCGTTGACGTAGACAATATTAAAATTATTTTTTTGAGCAGTTTCATGTAGCCAATCTGTTATTGGTATGTTGAACACAAAGATGCTACCATCTTTAAGTGCAGCATATACGTTTTTAAATACCATTTTTAATTCTTCATTGTTTTGGATAAAATGAAAAACATCATTTGCCAAAACTGTATCGAAGATGGGTGGTAATTCAAAATTACGTATATCGCCAAGGATAAATTCACTTTCAGGCGCGTTTTTTCTAGCGTAGTTTAGTAGCCCTTCAGAAGCATCGATTCCAGTAACTTTATATCCTTTAATGTTAAGCTGCTGTGCTAAATAGCCAGAACCACAACCCAGTTCAAGAATATGCGCTCCCGCAGGAAGTTGTGATAAGAATATTTGCTCTAAAGCAGGTATAATACCTGCTACCAAATCTTCAGGCGTATTCTTGAATTCATTCTGTAAACGAGCGATGGGTTCATAGTTAGGAAGAGTATTGAGTAGAGACATAGACTATTTTTCCTGTTTTTCAATGAAGGTTTTTAAGCAATTAATGAGGCACTATTTGTTGAATAAAATCGGAATTTTATGTATTAGCCAAAAAAGTTTCTACTTCTTCTTCGGATAATTCTTCTATTTTTTCTAACAGAAGTTGCTCAATCATTTCTGCCTGTTTAGTTGGGATCATAGCTTGCAATAAAAGGTCACGCAGTGGTAAATCTATAGGAAATTTCGCTCTCAATCGAGAAATTAATTGAGTTGCAATCAGAGAGTCTCCTCCTAACTCATAAAAGTTGTCGTAAATACCAACTTCTGCAATTCCAAGTACCTGTTGCCATATTTCCGTAATTTGTGTTTCTAACTGGTTTGTTGGAGCAACATAGGAATTACTAAGTTGAGGTCTGGAATAGCATGGTGATGAATCTAATTGATTAGAGGATTTTGAATTTGTATGGTGGTTAAATGCATAATTATGTCTGGCGTTTAAATCTACCGTAGAAACAATAATTTGAGTTCCTCGATCTAGAGAAAATATTCGTTTAAATACTTCTATAGTTTCTGCTGGAGTAATGCCTAATTTTAAACCAAATGCTTGCTCTGGTTTTTTTTGCTCTTGGGCGACATTTAGCTGTAACTTATCCCAATTTATAATGTACCAGGATAAAGAATTATTGCGGTTGTGCCGATTAACAAAGCTATCTATAAAATGATTGGCGGCTGAATATAATCCTAAACCAAATCCCCCTAAAATTGAAGCTAGAGAAGAAGAAATGATACAAAAATCTAATTTTATATTTTGTAAAATTTGTTCTAATACAGCAATTTTACGATATTGAAATTCAAATATTTTTTCTAATTCTATTTTACCAATTTCTGGTACCGATCCAAACATTTTTTCCCGATTTATTCCAGTTGAATAAATAACTCCATTAATTTGTCCAATGTTATGATCTGAAAACTTTTGATGCATTTGCTCATAATTAGTAGTATCTGCACGCATTACCAAAATTTCTGCATCTAATTTCTCTAACAATAGTAATTGTTGAATTTTATAACTTACTTCATCTTCTTGAGGCTGAGTTACAAGCCATTGTGAAAAATCATCCTTTTCGGGAAAATCTAAATTTTCGATAAATATGATTTTTGCTTGTAGAGTTTTGGCTAAATATTCAGCAAGTACAATTTCAATAGTTTCTAAGCCACCAGGAAACAAATAAACACCGTGTTTTCTTAATGGTATTTTTTCTTCACCTACTGACTCTAAGCGAATTGGCTCAAATGTTTGTACCCAACGGTAGCAACCACGATAAGCAACAACTAAGTCTGAAGATGCAGATGTTAACTCGCTTAAAAGTTTGTCAATAATATTACTTTCACAATCCGCTTGTTCTTTGTGTACATCTAAGTGATTAGTTATAGCAATATCAATACTGCGGCAGGTTATATTAGGATACTCTTGAGAAATTACCTTACATAAACCTAATATCGTTGATTTTTCTGGATCTATAATTTCATTTCCATTGACTTCTTGAATATGATTAGATACAACCAAAAGTTGCAATGTTTCGTCAGTTTTTACTTTTCTTAAGCTCTGCGGTAAAAACAGTAGACTATTGAATTCTAAATAACTTTTTGTTTGAGATTTTACAATGCTTATGCTCCATAAATAAACGATGTTATGCGGATATTTGCCTAATGAAATTAATTCTTTAAGTAAGATATTGTAATCTTCGCTTACATACGGATTAATTGTATAAACATCTTCAGTCTCTTTAGTTAAAATCTCTCCCTGTTTAACTACAATTATATTTTGATTTTTACTCTTTAATACATTAATTAAATTTTCACCCACTCCCAAATCATCAATAAAAAACAACCATTGCTCTTGGGAAGCTTCTGTATGAGCAAAAGATGAATGAGTGAGGAAAGAGCGTTTCCATGAAGGAGTATAAAACCAATTTGCAATATCTTGTTTCTGCTCTAATGTTGCCGAGTTACTCTTTACAGAAGGTGATGTAGATTTGGTATCAATCCAATACCTTTGTCGCTCAAAAGGATAGGTAGGAAGAGGTAAACGATGACGCTGTTCGTGGGTATAAAATCCAGACCAATCTATATTTACACCAAAAAGCCACAACCGACCTAATGTTTGCAACAAAAATCCTACATCCGATTGTTGCTCTTTAAGATGAGGTAAGGAAGTTAGGATGTATTGTTTAGCATTTTTATCTAAATGCTGTGTGCTAAATGTGCTTAAAGTTCGTCCTGGCCCCACCTCTAGAAAAACACCTGCAAACTGATTTAAAAGTTGAGATATGCCATCAGAAAATCTTACAGTTTGTCTTAAATGTTGGCTCCAATAAGTGGGATTTGTGGCTTGTGCATCTGTAATCCAAGTACCAGTTACGTTAGAAATAAAGCTGATGTGTGGTGGATTCAGTTGAACTGTTTTCAACAACTGCACAAACTCTTCTAATATTGGTGACATCATTTGCGAATGGAACGCATGAGATGTATGCAATAAACGACATTCAACCCCTTGAAGTAATAATTGATTTTGTAGAGTTGCGATCGCTTCCTTCGTTCCAGAAACCACGCATGAAGTTTTGGTATTAATCGCTGCTATTTCTAAAGAGTTTTTATACAAAGGCTGTGCATCCAACAGCGATCGCACCTCTGGTTCTGGTAGTGGAATCGCCAGCATACTTCCTGGAGGTAACTGTTGCATCAGTTGTCCCCTTTTTGCCACAATTACTAAGGCATCTTCAAGAGAAAATACACCTGCGATCGCGGCTGCAACATATTCCCCAATACTATGACCAATCATCGCTTCTGGTAGCACACCCCAAGACATCCATAACTGAGCCAGGGCGTACTCAATTACAAATAACGCTGGTTGGGTGAAAGCTGTTTTTTGTAACTTTTGGCTAGCCGCTTCAATTTTTTCTGCCTCTGAAAACAATAGATCGCGGATATCAAAACCAAGATGGGGTTGCAAAATTTCGGCACAAGTATCTATATGTCTGCGATATGTCGGTTCGACTTCGTATAATTCCCGACTCATGTTTGCATATTGCGATCCTTGTCCTGAAAACATGAAAATTACTGGCTGTTCTCTATGCTCCTGACATACAGTAAAAATTCGTTCTTGCTCTTGTGTTTCTAAAACGCTGACAGCATCTTCAACACTCTGACACACTAATATTCGGCGATAGTTAAAAGCTCTACGACCCACTTTTAAAGTATAGGCAACATTAGCTAAATTTATCTCTGAATGTTGTTTGAAATACGCAAGTAAATTATTATTTGCAGTTTCTAAGGCTGTGCTAGTTTTGGCTGATATTAACAACAATTGCCAAGGTTTATAGTCATCAAAATATTCAATTTTAGGGGCTTCTTCCAGAATCACATGGGCATTAGTTCCACCAAAACCCAAGGAACTAATTCCTGCTCTTCGGGGAGTATTGTTAGTTTTCCATTCGCTAAGTTTAGTATTAACGTAGAAGGGACTGTTGACAAAATCAATCTCAGGATTGGGAACTTCAAAATTGAGGCTAGGAGGGATTTTTTTATATTTTAATGCTTGTACCGTTTTGATTAGACTTGCTATACCAGCAGCTATATCTAAATGTCCGATATTTGGTTTTACTGAACCGATAGCACAGAAGCCATTTCTTTGGGTAAAAGCACGAAAAGCCTTAGTGAGTGCAGCAATTTCCACTGGATCTCCAGCAGCTGTTCCAGTTCCATGAGTTTCTATATAGGAAATATCTTCAGCATCTATTCCAGCATTTGCCAGAGCTTCTACAATAACTTCAGCCTGACCATTTACACTAGGTGCTGTATAGCTAACTTTCAAAGAACCGTCATTGTTGATTGCTGAACCTTTGATAACTGCATGAATATAATCTTTATCTGCGATCGCATCTTTTAATCTTTTTAAAACGACTATTCCCAGTCCACTGCCAAAAACAGTACCCTGTGCTTTAGCATCGAAGGCTCGACAATGACCATCAGGAGATAGAATTCCATCCTCTTCATACAAATAACCTGACTTTTGTGGAACTATAATCGTCACTCCGCCTGCTAAAGCGATATCACACTCTTCATCAAGTAAACTTTTACAAGCTAAGTGTAAAGCAACTAATGAAGTAGAGCAGTAAGTTTGAATTCCTATGCTTGGGCCTTTTAAATTTAATTTATATGAGACATTTGTGGTCAAGAAATCTTTATTAAAAGTATAGTTATTGGAAATCTCTCTAGAATTAACATTTTTATATATATTGTTAAAAAAGTAAGTGTTTGTGCTAACACCAGCATAAACTCCAATCAAACCATTATATGTTTCTGGATCGTATCCAGCGTTTTCCAAAGCTTCCCAAGCACATTCTATAAAGAGGCGATGTTGGGGGTCAATTAGTTCGGCTTCTCTAGGGGTGTAACCAAAGAACCTCGCATCAAAATACTCAATATCTTCTAATATAGGTGCTGCTTTTACATAATTTGGGTCGTGTAAAATTTCTTCTTCCAGATTTGAATCTACTAAATCTTCATTCGAGAAAAAAGAAATAGACTCAACTTTATTTTGGATATTATACCAAAACTCATCGATATTGTTTGCACCAGGTAAACGACCAGATATCCCCACTATTGCTATATCTAGATTTGCTATTTCTTCTTGCCCTATTTCTATACTCATGATTTGATTAACCAGATAAATTAACTTTGTATTTTAGTTTGCTTGCATTTTCATCTGTCTTCTTCTTTGTCCTCGACTTAGCCTTTGTTCAAAAGCATTTTCCTGAGAGTCTTCAGGAGTAAAAATCTTCGTCATCGAGCCTATATTTGGGCATTCATAAAGTTTGGCAATAGAAAGATTTGAATTAAATGCCTTATTTACGATTGTCATAAGTTGAATACCTATGAGAGAATCACCACCAAGTTCAAAAAAGTTATCATAAATTCCTATCCGTTCAATACCAATAACTTCTTGCCAAATTTCAACTAGCTTTTGTTCATTTTTATTTCGGGGAGCAATATAATCGTTACTTAGTTCAGGTCTAGGATATTTTAATTTGGAAGAGTTGACAGCTTCTAAAAGTTCTATGGTCTGTATTTGATTGTAAGAATTATACTGTTTGAGTACATTTAATAAGTCAGATGTAGATATTACAACTTGAGGCATTGGATTTTCCAAAATGCGGAGAAACACATCTACACCTTCATTGGATAATATACCTTGTTTAAGATTTTCTTTTCGCAATTCTTGGAGTCGCTGGGGTAATTCTGTATTCACTGCCATCCCAACTTCTTGCCAACTATCCCAGTTAATGCTAGTAGTAAATCGACCCTGCTTTGCAGCATTACAGTGAGCAAAGGCATCAAGAAAGGTATTGGCTGCACAATAGTCTACCTGTCCAAATTCCGCTACAATTGAGCTATTTGATGATACTAGAATAAAGAAATCTAACTCAGTATCTTTGACAATTGCATCAATAACTATTGTCCCCTTAACCTTTGGAGCCAAAACACTTTCTGCTTCTTCTAGAGTTTTTCGCTGAATTACACCGCCTCCAGGAACTCCAGCAGAGTGAATAACACCATTTAGTTGACCAAATTGTTGTTGAGCTTGAGCGATCGCACTTTGCATTTGTTCTATATTGCTGACATCAGCAGCGATGGCTAAAACTTCTGCACCCAAGTCTTCAAGTTCTTGAACTTTGCGAATCTTACAGCTAGTATTATCACTCTCATCGTGAGTGGATAGCCATTGAGACCACTCATCTTTTTTGGGTAAAGCAGAACGTCCTACTAACAGTAGTTTTGCTTGGACAGTCCGAGCTAAATATTCTGCCAAAACAAGTCCGATACCTCCAAGTCCACCTGTAATTAAATAGACTCCTCTTTCTCGTAGTCGAGGGGTTTCAATTTTAGCTTTATCAAAATGCACTGGCTCAAAACTCTGCACCCATCGATTCAAACCTCGATAAGCTATTAACTTTTCCGAATTATCAACCGTCAGCTCTGCCAGTAATTTTTCTATAAGTTTTTCTTCTTGCCAACTGTCGTTAGGAGGAAGAATAACATCAATACTACGACAGTTTATATTTGCATATTCTTGAGGAATAACTTTAATTGGCCCAATTAAAGTGGCTTTCTCTGGACAAAGCACTTCAGTTGCCGTCACAGACTGTAGATTGTTAGAAATAACTGTGATTTGAAAATTATCGCTAGTTTCTTGTCTTCCCAAAGCTTGGGCAATAAATAATAAACTATAAAATCCTTTGATTTGGGCTGATTCTAGTTCGGGAATTTCTAATTCATGCTCGCTGATATTTGTAACATTCCATAAATGAACTATCCTTTGTGGCAACTTGTTTTTTCTGAGCAATTCTTGGAATAAAACATCGTAATCCTGATTATTTTCTGGGTTGATAGTATATCCATCGCCTAGTATGATAAATTGATCGCCAATTTTTACAGTAATGACATCTTGGTTTTGTTTTTCTAATTGTTTTACCAACTTCATACCCAAGCCACACTCATCGAGAAATACCAAAGTGCAAGATTTTTTAGTTATTAATATTTGGCTATCAAGTTCGACAGGAGGTAAAGAAGGTTTCCAAAAAGGAAGATAAAACCAGTCGGCTATATCAGCTTTTTTAGTTAGTGATACTATATGAGCATCATCTTTACCTGGATTTTTCGCTTCAATCCAGTATCTTTGCCGTTCAAAGGGATAGGTAGGTAAAGGTAGACGATGACGCTGTTCTTCGGTATAAAATTCCGACCAATCTATATCGATACCAAAAAGCCATAACTGCCCTAATGTCTGCAACAAAAAGCTTACATCCGATTGTTGCTCTTTGACATGGGGTAAAGAAGTTAGCACATATTGTTTAGCATTGATATCTAAATGTTGTTTGGTTAATGTGCTTAAATTTTGTCCTGGCCCTACCTCTAAAAAAACGCCTTCAAACTGCCCTAATAGTTGAGAAATACTATCGGAAAATTTTACAGTTTTTTGTAAATGTTGGCTCCAATAGTTAGGATTTGTGGCTTGTGCATCTGTAATCCAGCTACCAGTCTGATTGGAAATAAAGCGAATACTTGGTGGATTGAGTTGAACTTTTGTGAGCGATCGCAGTTGTCCCTTGTTTGCTACAATCAATAGCGCATCTTCAAGAGAAAATACACCTGCGATCGCAGCGGCAACATATTCCCCGATATCGGCACCAATCATCGCTTCTGGTAGCACACCCCAAGACATCCATAACTGAGCCAGGGCGTACTCAATTACAAATAATGCTGCTTGGGTAAGTGCTGTTTGTTGTAGTTGTTGGTTAGCCGCTTCAATTGTTTCTGGTTCGGGAAAGAGTAGGTGACGGATATCAAGACCGAGGTGAGGTTGCAAAATTTCGGCGCAAGTATCTATATGTCTGCGAAATGTTGCTTCAACTTTGTATAATTCCCGACCCATGTTTGCATATTCTGACCCTTGTCCTGAAAACATGAAAATCACAAGGCAACGACTTGGTTCCCAGTGGTAACTAAAAACACGTTCTGCTTCTTCATTTTTAAGTAATCTAACTGCATCATTTAAATTTTGGCAAACTACCAGCCGCCGACGATCGAAAGCTCGACGGCCTACTTGTAAGGTGTAAGCTACATCTGGCAGGTTGATATTAGGATGTTGCTGGAGGTAAGCCGCTAAATTTGCAGTCGCACTTTCTAAAGCTGTGCTAGTTTTGGCTGAGAGTAACAGCAATTGCCAAGGTCGAGAAGCACTGGATGTTTCAATTACTGGAGCTTCTTCCAAAATTACATGGGCATTAGTCCCACCAACTCCAAAAGAACTGACACCTGCTCTGCGAGGTAAACTATTAGTTTTCCATTCTGATAATTTGGTGTTGACGTAGAAAGGACTATTGGCAAAGTCTATCTCTGGGTTGGGTTTTTCAAAATGTAAAGTAGGAGGTATTTGTTTATGTTTTAATGCAAGTACCGTTTTAATTAAACCTGTTACACCGGCTGCTGTATCCAGATGCCCAATATTGCTTTTTACTGAACCAATAGCGCAAAAACATTTTTTATTTGTACTAGCACGAAAAGCTTGTGTGAGAGCCTTGATTTCAATCGGATCTCCTAAAGGAGTTGCAGTTCCATGAGCTTCAATATAAGAAATAGTATCGGGTTCAACACCAGATAAGGCAAGCGCTTCTAAAATTACTTCTCTTTGACCATTAACACTAGGTGCTGTATAACCAACCTTTAAAGAACCGTCATTATTGATAGCTGAACCTTTAATTACAGCATGAATAAAGTCTCCATCAGTAACAGCATCAGCTAACCGTTTCAATACCACAATTCCTAAACCATCGCCAAACACTGTTCCTTTGGCGTTAATATCAAAAGTTCGGCAGTGTCCATCAGGGGAACAAAGAACCCCCTCTTGATACTGATAACCAGATTGTTGAGGTAGCTTTGCTATAGAAACACCACCAGCCAAAACTATATCACTTTCACCATTTAGCAAACTTTGACAAGCTAAATGTACAGCGATTAATGATGTAGAGCAGTTATTCTGAACATTAATACTTGGCCCAGTCAGATTTAACTTGTAAGAAGTTTGCGTGCTTAAATTATCTTTTTCATTACCAATAAAAATATTTAAGGCATCTACCGACTGCATTAAATCTTGGTTGGAATATAAATTTGTAAATAAATAATTACTATTAGTTACACCAGCATAGACCCCAATTTTACCGTTGTATGATTCTGAATCATAGCCCGCAGATTCTAAAGCTTCCCAGGCAGATTCTAAAAAGACCCGATGTTGTGGGTCTGTGATTTCAGCTTCTCTAGGAGTAAATCCAAAAAATGCAGCATCAAATAACTCGATATCTTCTATTATGCTGCTTGCTTTTACATAATTGGGATCGTTGAGCAAAGCCGGATCTATACCCGCAGCTAGCAGTTCTTCATTTGTAAAATGAGAAATTGATTCTACTCCATCTCGTAAATTATTCCAAAAAATATCAACATTTTTTGCACCTGGGAAACGGCCATTTATACCAATGATGGCTATTTCATCGTTATCATCAAAGTTATTAAATTCATCAGAGTTATTCATGGAAAATACCTAATTAAACTTATTAACAGCAACTAAGCTAGGCTCTGAGTGGCTTCTAAGGAATCTGATATCGATAAATCTAAAGCAATCTGAATTTGGTCATTTAGTACTGCATCTATATCCTCTTTAGTCGTGAGCGGATTAGCGATTACCGCCCGAAGCGCAGTCACAGAAATTTCTTTTTCTAAACAGTTAATTCTTTTTGTTGTCCGCGAGATAAAAGTACGACCGGCTTGACGTTGAGTTTTTTGCAGGCGCTCATTGAATATATTGATTTGTTGATTATCAGTGTCTGTTAATTGCTTTTTAACTGCAAGTTCTCTGAAAGGTTCTGGGATGTAACGGTAAAGAAGGAGATTTATATCCGGTTGAGATAGTAACTCAAATTCGGGTGTGGCAGTAATTTGATCCGCCATATATTGTGTCTTCTCAATACCTGCATCAATTAAAAATTCATAACCTTTAAGTCCGATCAGATGTAACCCAGCATGTAAAAATAATGCCATACCCGCTCGAGAACCTTCTAAAGCGCGTTTACCCAAATCGAATGAACCCTTACGCATGGTGTAGCTAGCATTTTTTTCAATCGATAAAGCTAAGTATGGTTCGCGCATAAATACCATACCAATACCCATAGGTAAATACAGTTGTTTATGTCCATCAATTGTTACCGAATCAGCGCGTTCAATACCAACAAGCTTTTGTCGATGTTGTTCGGAAAAAATGAGTGGGCCACCCCAAGCTGCATCTACATGAAAATGAACATTTGCAGCTTGGGCAATATCTGCTATGTCTAAAAGCGAATCTATGTTTCCAGAATCCGTAGTACCAGCAACGCCCACGATCGCAATAATATGCAAGTTTTTAGTCTGACAATCTGCAACAGCCTGACGTAAGGCTGGTAAATCTACTTGATTATCACCATTAGTCGGAATTTTTATTAAACCATGCGTACCTATGCCTAATAAATCTGCGGCTTTATCAAAAGAATAATGCATCAACTCAGAGCCAATGATTACCGCTCCTTGATAACCATAGTAATCTAAAGCTGCTGTTAATCCTTCTTTTTCTACACCTGCAAAACTATTTTTTGCACCTAAAGATTTATTGCGAGCGCACCAAAGTGCGATGATATTTGCTGCCGTACCTCCAGAAACCAATATGCCTAAAGTGCTTTGGCTATTTTGGATATGTTCGTTATAAAATTCATCAGAAAAGTTATAAATCAATCTATGCATCATTGCCAAAGCCTGACGTTCATAAGGGCTAAAAGCTTTGGCTGTTTCTATTTTGACAACATTTTGGTTCATAGCTGTCATCAGTTTTGCGATCGGTCGCACAAAACAGGGAAGAGCAGAGGTCATATGACCTATAAACCGTGGTGAAGATGTATGTATTGAATGATTAATAACGTTATTTGCTAAATAATCAAGGTAGCTATCAAAATTACCAGGATTAATCGGAACTTGACTATCAGAAAACGTTTCTAATAATGCATTGAAATCAATAGTTGAATTAGTGCTAATTGCGCTTAAAAAATCATCAACTAAAACGTCAGTTTGAACACCCATTTTAGCTTCTATAGATGAGATTAGCTTGTTAGATGGTGCAAATAATTGCATCACTCCCTTAGCAACTTCATACTGTGGTGTTAGCTCATTTTCAAGAAATACATTTTGCTGAGTTTTTTGTCTCTGCTGACTTAATGCCATTTTCTACTCCAGAATATATCTTAGTTCTTAATTGCCTGGTTACAAGTTTGTAGTCAGGACTTTAGTCCTTATCCTAAGTAAACCCTTAACTAGGTTTAAAATACTAATTATCTTCTATCAGTGATGTCCTTCGATGATTTTGTCTAGCTTGTTTGCGACGTTTAATTGAAGCAGACCTCGTTTGAGTCCGGTAAGAATCTTTTTGTAAATCAGCTTCTTCGTCGCTACTTAAAAACTCGGCAAGTGAACTAATAGTTGGTCTTTCATAAATGCTAATTATCGGAATATGGGCATTTAATTCTTTTTGTAAATGAGAGATAATCTCAACACCTATGAGAGAACTACCTCCCAAATCAAAAAAGTTATCATAAATACCAATTTTTTCAATTCCCAGAACTTTTTGCCAAGTCGTAGCAACTATTTGCTCTACATTATTGCTAGATGGGACATACTCATTTTGTAAGTTTGCTCTGGAATGAAGTGATAAACTACCTTGATTATTTGATGATTCTTTATTTTGTAAAAAGTTCCGTTTTATCCATTGTTCAATTCTTGGTTGTAGTTCTCCCGCAGAAACAACAATTTGTGGAGTTTTCTTTAGAGATAATACACGACTAAAGACATCGATTCCTTCCTGCCTTGTCATGCGTAATTTTTCTAAAGCTATTCCCACAGTTAAATCCTGTATATCATCTTCTTGAGATTGCCAAGTATCCCAGTTTACGCTAATACAAGGGAACAAATTTCTTTGGTTGTGCTTATGGGCATATGCATCCATAAAAATGTTAGCAGCAGAATAAGAAGTTAACCCTAAACCTCCTAAAACAGATGATGAGGAAGATGTAAATAAGCAAAAATCTAACTTTTGGTCTTGCAAAACTTTTTCTAAAACAAATAGTCCATATACTTTAGGATTAAATTGTGATTGACTTTGAGTTTTAGAGCTTTCTTCGATAGTGTAATACGCATCGTCATTAATTCCGGCTGCGTGGATAACGCCATGAATTTCACCAAACCGTTCATTAACTAATGCTATAGCTTGTTGCATTTGTTCTTCATTAGCTACATCAGCCGCGATCGCTTGAACTTGTGCACCTAATTCTTCTAGCCTCATCACCTTTTTTAACTTCTGGCTAACTTCATTAGATTCATCATGGTTTAGTAGCCACTCAGACCACTGGTGTCTTTCCAGTATGCTTTTTCTGCCGATTAAAACTAACTTAGCCTGCATTGTTTTTGCTAAGTATTCTGACATTGCTAAACCAATGCGGCCAAGCCCACCAGTGATTAGGTAAACACCTCCTTTTCTCAACTTGGTTTTGCTGATAATGCCTTTATCTAACTGTACAGCTTCGTATGTTTTAATCCAGCGATGATTGCTACGATAAGCAATTAAGTTCTCAGTTATTGGTGCTGTAAATTCTGTAAGCAGTGAGTCTATAAGTGTTTGTGATGGCTTAGTTATGGAGTCTGGAAGTACAATATCAAAGCAACAGCAAGTTATGTTGAGATACTCTTGCGGAATTACATTGCATGGCCCTAATATAGTTGCCTTTTCAGGGCATAATTTTTCGCTGCCAGTTATATCATGTAGATTACTGGTGACAACCATCAGCTTGATTGGTTCAATTATATTTTGTTTTGCCAAGGCTTGGGTCAGAAACAGCAAACTATCAAAGCCAAGACTTTGGCAATCTTCAAAAAATTGATATTGTGTTTGTGGCTCTAGCTCTTGACTGGGTAAAGTATCGTTAGGAGTAACGCTCCACAAATGTGCAAGATGCCATCCGGCACACTTGGCGATCGCTTGTGAATTCAAATTCTGTTTTTGTAGTGTTTCCAATAAGGCATCATAGTCATCCTTCTGTCTAGGATTGATTGTATATGTACACTCATCAAGCTGGGAAAATTTATCTGCGACCCTAACAAAAATCACCTCATGTCCCTGTTGTTTCAGTCGTTCAGCAATTTCTGCTCCCACTCCATAGGGATCGACAAACACCAACCAATATGACTTTTGTTCTACCAACTTATCCGGTTGAAAAAATTCCATTGGTGTAGATTCTTTCCACCGAGGAACGTAGAACCAATCAGCAATATCTGGTTTTTTATCAGAACTTTTTGGCGACATCATTGCCAGAGTCGCATTTTGATTTACCTCAATCCAGTAACGCTGCCGCTCAAAAGGATAAGTAGGTAAGGGTATGCGATGACGCTTTTCATTTACATAAAAACCTGACCAATCAATTTGAATTCCTACTGACCAAAGCCTACCCAAAGTGTTAAGTAAAAACTCTATATCTGATTGTTGCTCTTGAGGATGTCGTATAGAAGTTAGTGCTATGAGTTTATCTGTTTGATGTTGTTTTGCAAAACTACTTAGTGTCCGTCCTGGTCCCACTTCCAACAGTATTGCCTCTGGCTGTTTGAGTAACTCATAGATTCCTAAACTGAAGCGTACTGGTTGCCTTAAATGTCTAGCCCAATAGTTAGGATCTGTTGCTTCATCTGCGGTAATCCAAGTACCGCTAACATTAGAAACAAACTGAATTTTTGGGGGATTGAGTTTTACATTTTGTAATAACTGGATGAAAGTCTCAATGATGGGTTCCATCATTTGAGAATGAAAGGCGTGAGAAGTATGCAAACGCCTAAAGTTTACACCTATTTGTTGTAGCTTTTGTTGCAATTTCTCTATTGCTTCTGTTGCACCGGACACCACACAAGAAGAAGGTGCATTGCTCGCAGCCAGAGAGATTTCTTTTTCTAGCAGTTGTTGTAACTCTTGTTCTGAAAGCTGAACCGAGAGCATAGCACCACCAGGTAACTGCTGCATTAGTTTTCCTCGCATTGCAACTATAGCTAAGGCATCTTCTAAAGAGAAAACTCCAGCGATCGTTGCAGCTACATACTCCCCTATACTGTGACCAATCATCATCTCAGGGCGCACACCCCATGCCATCCACAACTTAGCTAAAGCATATTCAATCACAAACAACGCAGGTTGAGTAATTGCTGTTTGCTGTAACTTTTGTGTTGCTTCTTGAGCTTTTTCTACTCTGGGATAGAGAACTGAACGCAGGTCTAATTCTAAGTAAGGTTTAAGCAATTCACAGCAATAATCAACTTGCTGTTTAAATACAGCTTCACTTTCGTATAATTCTCGACCCATATTTACATATTGCGAACCTTGTCCAGAAAACATAAACACGACCGGACGATTACAAGGTTCTTGGTAATGGGTGAAAGCTCTTTGAGGATCTTGCAATGCATTAATTGCATCTTCTTGGTTTTGGCAAACTACTATTCGGCGATGGTTCAAACTCCACCGTCCTAATTGTAAAGTATAAGCAACATCCGCGAGGTTTAAATCTGGATTTTTTTGTAGGTAATTAGTTAAATTTTCTGTAGCAGTTTCTAATGCTGTATTCGTCTTAGTTGAAAGTAATAATAATTGCCAATGTCTAGAATCACTAGAGGATTGAGTTATCGGAGCTTCTTCTACAACTAAATGGACATTTGTTCCGCCAAAACCAAAGGAACTAACACCCGCTCTGCGAGGAGTATTGCTAGTTTTCCACTCAGATAATTTATTGTTTACATAAAAAGGAGTATTGGCAAAATCAATTTGCGGTGATGGTTCTTCAAAGTTTAAACTGGGGGGAATTTGTTTGTGTTTTAAGGCTAGTACAGTTTTAATCAAACCTGCTACTCCAGCAGTTGAGTCTAAATGCCCAATATTGGTTTTTACAGAACCAATACCACAAAATCCTTTGTTTTGAGTTTTAATACGAAAAGCTTGTGTTAAGGCAGCGATTTCAACAGGATCTCCAAGAGTTGTGCCGGTTCCATGTGCTTCAATGTAGCTAATGGTATCGGGTTCTACCTCAGCCATAACCTGAGCAGCTCTTATTACCTTGGCTTGCCCATCTACGCTAGGTGCTGTATAGCTAACTTTATTTGACCCATCGTTATTAATAGCAGAGCCTTTGATAATAGCATGGATGCAATCGCCATCTGCGATCGCTTCTTCTAACCGTTTTAAAACTACAAGACCTAAACCCCTTCCTTTTACTGTTCCCGCAGCCTTAGCGTCGAAAGCACGACAATGTCCATCACGAGATTCAATTCCTCCATCTTTATATAAATAACCAACTGCTGTCGATATTGAAACTCCTCCTGCTAAAGCAATATCGCACTCACCACTAAGCAAACTTTGGCAAGCTAAATGTACAGCAACCAACGAGCTAGAGCAAGTAGTTTGAACTGCATAACTTGGCCCCTGCAAATTTAATTTATAAGAAGCAAGTGTAGTAACATAATCTGGAGAAGTTCCCTTTTCTATTTGCTTATCACCTACAGAGGCTAGAAGCTCATAATTAGAATAAATGTTAAGTAAATAACTGCCAAAACTTGTCCCAGCGTAGACCCCAATAGGTTTTTTATAGACATCCGAACTATACCCAGCATCTTCAAGTGCTTTCCATGAATGCTCCAAGAAAAAACGGAGTGAAGGGTCCATGACTTCAGCTTCTCTGGGATTAATGTCGAAGAATGAAGCATCAAATAAGTCTATATCTTTGACTACACCCTCTGCTTTAACATAATTTATGTCGCTCAATAAAGCCTCATCTACACCTAAATCTTTTAATTCTCGATCGTCGAATCTATGTATTGACTCTACTCCATCTCGGAGATTGTACCAAAATTGCTCAATATTTTCAGCCTCTGGGAAACAGCCACTCATCCCAATAATGGCTATCTCCAGACCAGTTTTGCTACTTAAATATTCTGAATTTCCCATAATTAATGTTAATTATTCAATAGTAAATATTAAATGCTCTGTTGCTTTTTTTGTAAAAAACGTTGCTTTAATCTTGCTTTACCAGCTTCTAACTGTTCATTCAATTCATTGCTTTGGTTTGCAAAGTTATTATCATCTTCTTGACTTAAATACCGCGATATGGAACTAATTGTTGGATATTTAAATAGATCGGTTATTACTAAGTCTGCTTTATAAAGTTCCCGCAGTTTGCTATAAACCTGAAGTACATTTAGCGAATGACCACCAAGGTCAAAAAAGTTATCTTGAATACCGACTTTCTCCACCTTAAGTATTTTTTGCCAAATGTCAGCAATTGCGTGTTCCATCTCATTTCGCGGCAATACGTAAGCTGTTTCTAATTTCGGGCGAAGATTATCTGGTTTTGGCAGAGCTTTCCGGTCTACCTTACCGCTAGGTGCTAGGGGTAGATTTTCCAGCATCACAAAGGCAGAAGGTAACATGTGGTCAGGTAACTTTTCCTTTAAGAAGCTACGCAATTCACTAATATTAAGAACTGCTTGTGTCTTAGCAACCACATAGGCAACTAATTGTAAGTTACCTGGTTCGTCTTGCTGAACCACGACTACATTTTCACGTACATTCGGGTGCTGAAGCAGAAATGTCTCAATTTCTCCAAGTTCAACCCGAAAACCACGAATCTTCACCTGATGGTCAATACGTCCCAGAAATTCTATATTCCCATCAGGAAGCCACCTTCCTAAATCTCCAGTTTTATAGATTAAATCTTTGCGATTTTCTGGTAATTTCTGACTAACATCTGTAAATGGATTGGTAACAAAACTGAAATTAGTTTTTTCTTGATTTTTCCAGTAGCCATCACCGACACCAATTCCCGATACACAAATCTCTCCAGGAGCGCCAATGGGTAATAATTGCATTTCTCCATCCAGAATGTAGAGATTTAAATTAGCTAATGGTTTCCCAATTGGAACCGTTCGCTGATTTTCTGGCAAAGGCTTGTCAACGATAAACTGGGTGATATCATCAGCAGCCTCAGTTGGGCCATAGGCGTTAACTATTTTGATTTCGGGATATATCTCAAGCCACTTATTTACCAAACTTACCGATACTGGTTCCCCAACAACCATCATCCATTTCAAATCAGGTAATTCTCTTTGGTGAATCGGTAGCTGGGAAGTATATTCAAGCAAGCCGACAAATAATGCTGGTACTAATTCAACAACTGTAATTTTTTGTGATTTGAGTGCAAGAAATAACTGCTCAGGAATCGCAATGGTTTCTATATCTACTATTACTGTTTTCCCACCAATTAGAAGTGGTGCTAAAAATTGCCATACAGAAATATCTGTAGAAGCAGGAGCGCTTTGAAGAAAACAAAATTCTGGCGTTAAATCCAACTCATCAAATTGGGCATAAATATGATTAATTGCACCATCATGTCTGACAATTGCCCCCTTTGGTAATCCTGTAGACCCGGAAGTGTAAAGCATATAAGCTGGGTCAACAGCATCATTGATACTTTCTAGATTATCATGAGATAGCTGCTCAAAATCCAATTTATTATATATTTTTAAGTCTTGTGGTCTAGGAAATACCCCCTTCTCATTAGCAATGCTATCTAAGCAAATAATAGAGGATAATTCGGAACAGTCTTCTCCCAGTTCGGAAATAACATTAAATAGCGAATAATCTGTGAATAAAAATCTCACCTCACTATTCGATAGCATATACTTAATTCGATTTTGGGGGTAAGTGCTATCAATGGGTACGTATGCTCCACCTGCCTTATATATAGCAAGAATAGCAATCAGGAAATTGATGTCGCGGTCTTTGAAAATTCCGACAAACTCTCCTTTACAGACTCCTAATTTCCGCAATAATTCAGCTAGCTGATTAGCTTGATGATTTAGTTCTTGATACGTTAGTTGAGTTTCTTGATGAATAACAGCTATATTGTTTGGAGTTTCAGATACTTGGGTTTCAAATAATTGATTTATTGTTTTATCAGTTGGATATTGTTTTATTTTCTTGTTAAATTCTATTAATAACTGATTTTGGTCAGCTTCTTTTAAGAAAACAATATCTGAGATTTTAGTATCAACGTTATTTAGAATATTTTCTAGAAGATTAGTATAATATTTACTCATTAATTTTATACTTTCATCTTGAAAGAAATCTTCTTTATACTCGATATTGGCACTAATACTTTCGCCGTTAATTGTAAAAGAGATTGTGATGTCATTATTAAGTTCGTTTAAATTATTTTTATTATGAATATTTTCTAAGCAAACAACTATGTCAAAAATGGGATGGCGATTAGGAATTGTTGGTAGTTCTAATAAATCAATTAGTTCATCAAAATTATAGTTTTGGTGACTATAAGCTGCGATCGTAGCATCTTTGACTTGAAAAAGTAAATCTTTAAATGAAACTTGAGGTGTGACTTGAGTACGCAAAGGAATAACTTTAGCATTTACGCAATCGATATCAATTGCCTCATATACTGGTATTCCGATAATAACATCATTATTTCTAGTATATTTTTGTAGCAATATATTAAAACAAGCTACAAGCATCAAATAGATTGAAAAGTAAGAGCCTTTAGCTAGCTTAATGATTGATTGAGATGAATCAATTGGTAAATCAAAACTCAGAAATTTATTTTTACCACTAGAAAACAAAGGTCTTGCATAGTCCAGCATTAGATTTGTTTCTGGTAGTTCTCCCGATAATTGATTTATCCAATAAATTTTTTGAGAAAAGAAGTCATTTGACTGTAAATGTATACCCATAGTTTTCCCCTGGCTTGTAACCAATTCTTTTTCGAGTTGTAAATACTAGTATGTATATCTAGTTTTGTATGCAATAATCAAAAGCTTCTTTGATAATCAAACATCCTTTCTCTAAAGTAAGCATATCAATTATTAAAGGAGGCAAAATTTTAATAACAGTATCATTTCTGCCTGCTCTTTCAACTATTAATCCTAGTTCAAAACAACGCGATGTGATCCTTTTAGCTAAACTACTACCGCCAAAATTTTTAACATCAATGCCCCAAATCATCCCAATTCCACGGATTGATATGCATTCATTAATTGGTAATATTTTTTGAGTGAGAAATTTTTTCAAGAAAATCTCTTTAGCCTTAACATCTTGTTCAAAATTACAACTTTCTCTATACTCTAGAGCAGCTGTAGCTCCTACAAATGCTAATTGATTACCCCTAAAAGTACCATTATGTTCGCCCGGTTCCCATATATCCAACTCCGGCTTAATCAATAATAACGACATTGGAAACCCATACCCACTAATAGATTTAGATAGTACTACCATATCAGGAACTATATCTGCTCTTTCAAAAGAAAAGAAAGGCCCTGTTCGACCACAGCCGACTTGAATATCATCACAGATTAATAAAATATCATTCTCGTCACACAACTTCCTCAGTCTTTGCATCCAGTCAATAGGAGCTATAACAACTCCACCTTCAGCTTGCACTGTTTCAAAAATTATTGCTGCTGGTTTTTCAATTCCAGAATTGACATCATTTAAAACTGTTTCTATATATTCTATTGTGTCAAAGCTTTCCATAAATCCATAAGGATAAGGCATAAAGGTTACATTATTTGATGTCCCAATTGCGCCGGCTTTAATTCCGACATTACCACTAATAGATAAGCTTCCTAAAGTCATTCCATGATATGCTCCCATGAAGGAGAATATACCCGATCTTTGTTTTACTTTTCTGGCTAACTTTAAAGCTGCTTCAACTGCATTTGTTCCTGTTGGCCCACAAAACTGAATGCGATAATCTAATTGTTTTGAACTTAATACTACCTCATCAAACTTAGCTAAAAACTTCTCTTTAGCTGAAGTATACATATCCAAACCATGTGCAATTCCATCGGCATCTAAATATGACATAACCTTTTGTTTTATATAGTCATGGTTATGCCCATAATTTAAAGCACCTGCTCCTGCAAAAAAGTCAATATATTCCTTTCCTGAGTCTGAATAAATTATAGAACCTTTAGCTCTATGAAATATATCAGGGAAATTACGGCAATAGCTTCTGACGTTTGATTCACACTTTTCAAATATATTCATGAGAGTGTTCTGTTTGAATTACGAAAGGGATTAATCAGTCTAGCGATTATGTATATTGCACATCTTCAGAGAAATGTATTACTTTTTAAGAAACATAATTTAGATAAGACTTATAAAATTTAAAAATAATTTGAGGAGGTAGTTTTAAAACTAAACCCATAGCTAACAAAAAGTTATAGTATAAATTTTGAATTGGCATTCCTTTTGTAATAGCTGCTAGACCATTGAGCGAACTTTTGGGAGTATGCCAATCTATATTAAAAGAAATTGACATATCTAAACTCCGAACATGATGCAGTGTTCCAGGGGGCATATATAAAATATCTCCAGGATTGACAATAAATTGAATCGGTCTTGCATTTTTGTATTCAGGATATTTATTTAAATCTGGATTTTCTGGATTAACGAGAAACCATCGCCAGCCTTTGCGATAACAATATTTAGCATCTTCAGGTAGTAATATAGTGAATTGTTTGCGTCCAACAATCTGAAAAAAAATATTGTTAGTCAGAAGGCAATCAAAATGTAATGGTGTAACACTATTAGAAGAACCTAAGAAAAACTGGCAGTAACGCCACCACTTATGCCAATACCATTCTGGCAAATAATCATAAGGAAATGGTTGAGCATCTTTCACTAAAGAAGGTATTAAGCTAAATAAGGGTAGGTCATGACAATATGGCGGTCGAGTATTATTTTGAGGATCTTGTTCATAATTTTCTATTAATTCTATATATCTTTCCATTGTCAAACTACATATCTCAATTTTGTTATCGCTAAATTTCTTTGCATAAATATTTAGAGAAGGAGATAAATTTTTAAGGTATTTTAAAGACCATTTATCAAAACCATTCCAATTGATAACTACTCCAGAAATTATGACTGGTTTTCCTAATTCAACATAATCTTTATAGAACTCATCACTTGAAAGTTTATATCTTCTTTCTATTGCCGATGAAACAATCATAGCTTTATCCTTTGGAATCTTTTTAATTTTCGGCTTTTTAGTAGAAAAAGCATTTTTAAAGTGCTCTAAAAACAAGCTAAATATAAAATGTTATCAGTATTTCAAGATATTGGAACTAATTGCCAATCAAACAATACTTCTTTTTCTAAAAGTTTTGATATTTGCTGTTGCTGTAGTGTTGAAAATGATAAGTCCTTAATTTGAACATCATGATTAACCATGATTTGTTGTAGCAGTATTTGAAAATCTCTAATTATTCCAGTAATTGTAGCAATATCAAATCTGTGAGAATCGTATGAAACTGCTACTAAAATTTCTGTTTCTGGATATATAACTAAGTTTAAAGGGTAGTTATTTCTGTAATAAGTTCCAGTGAGTTCAAATTCTATATTCCCTTTCCATTCTTTTAAAAATTGACTGACTGGAAAGTTTTCAACCACAACAATTGTTTCAAACAAAGGTAAATTTCGTGGTACTTCACTCCAACCCTGGATTTGAGTAAGCGGAGTGTATTCATGATGGCGTGCTTTTACTAATTGGATCTGAAATTCTTGTAGCCATGACAAAACCTGCTGCTCAGGATTTAACTTGACATTTATTGGTAAGGTATTTATGAACATACCAACCATTGACTCTACTTCAACTAAATCTACTGGTCTTCCTGTGACAGTGAATCCATAAGTTACATTGTTACGACAGGTGTAACGACTAAGGAGGATAGACCAGATTCCATTAACTAATGTGGCAAGGGTAAGGCGGTTTTTGGTAGCAAAAGATAACAGTGATTTTGTAGTTGCTTCCGATAGTTTAATTATCTCCTCATCGTACCTTTCTTCTTGGTTAGATAATTGATTATTTTCTATATAAGTTAGAGGAGTTGGTGCTTTGATTCCTTGTAATGCTTCGCGCCAAAAACTTTCAGTTTTAGCTATATTCTGTTGCTGCAACCAGTCGATATAATTTCTAAAAGGACGAGCTGGCGCTAAGGTCACTTTTTTGTATTCACAAAGCGCCTCGTAAATTTGTAAGCATTCTTCTAATATTATCGGCCCAGACCATCCGTCTGTGGTGATATGGTGATTGCTCCAAATAAATTCATAGCGTTCATCAGCAAAACGAATTAAAGTTATCCGCATTAGACATGGTTGCGAAAAGTCAAAACCTAATTGGCGATCGCTCTCTAGAAATGATCTTAATCGCTTTTGTTGTTCTGCTTCCTCAACACCACGCCAATCGTATTGATTTAAGGTAATTTTTACTTGTTTGTAGACAACTTGTAATGGATTATCAATGTCTTCCCAATAAAATCCTGTACGTAAAACTGTATGTCTATCAACTACTTGTTGCCATGCTTGCTCAAAAGCCTCTACATTTGGATTGCCATGCAAAGTTAAAGTATGGTGAAAAAAGTATAATGCTGACTCGCTTGCATACAAACAGTGAAAGAGCATACCCTTTTGTACGGGTGTTAGTTCATAAATGTCCTCGACATTTTCTGTTTTCATTGTGCGTTTTTCTCACTTGCTCGGTTAATTTTTGCCAGAAATTTATCTAGGTTTTGTTGGTTCAAGTTTGCTCTGGGAAAATCAGAAGGTGTATATTTTTCTGCTTCAAGAGACTCACAGTGGGCAATAAGGCTTTGTGCAGCTTCAATAAAGCTTTGTGCTAAAGTTTCAATTGTTTCTCGACGATGAACAGCTGAACTATAAGTCCAATTCAAGTGCAGTTGTTCTTGAAGAATAATTCCATTTATTTCCAGTAAGTAAAATCTTTCCGCACTTGAACTTTTACTAAGTCTAATAGACTGTTCGGTTAAATCAAATAAAGATGACTGCGATATAGTAGGGTCAAAATTACCTAAGTAATTAAAACTTACCTGAGGTTGCGGAAAATATTGTAGCTTTGAATTTATTTCTGAATTGTTGGTTATATAGCGCAGTATATCGTAACCAATACCTTTATTTGGAATGCTGCGTAAATACTCTTTAACTGCTATTAATGCATTGCCTTGATTAGAAACCTCTGTTATATCTAAAATGACTGGGAAGCAAGTTGTAAATAAACCAACTGTACGAGATAGAGATATATCATTTACATCTTTGAAGATTATATCTCGACCATTATCTTTAATATCTACCCATAGTTGCTGCTCGCCCGTCCACTTTGCAAAAGATTGCACCAACGCTGTTAATAGAACATCGGTTATCTGGGTATTATAAGCCTTATTGACATTTTTCAATAATGCTTGCGTTTCCTTTTTATTTAGAGAAATTGATACTCGGTCAACATTGGCTATTGTAGTTTCATTTGCAGAATAGTCAATAGGTAGACTGTGGAAAGGTTTTTCGGCTTTTGCCAACCAGTAGTCTTGCTCCTGGAGCATTTCTGAAGCTTGGTGATATTCTTGCACACACTGCATCCACCGCTTGAATGAAGTGCTTTTATTAGGCAAATGGATCGCTTTATCTTGAGTGAGTAGCTGATAGGCTGTTTGTAAATCTTCTAGCAAAATATGCCAAGAAACAGTATCTACTAAAAGATGATGAATGCTAATTATTAGGTAGCTATTTTGCTGCGATCGCAATTCAATAAAAGCAACTTTTACCAGCGGCCCTTCACTTAAATTGAAATTACGTTGTAGTTCTACAATAGCATATTCAAAAGCATATTTTTGCTCATTTTTTGAAAGTGAAGATAAATTTATATGCTTGTACTCAATTATATCATTAGGGTTAGCTTCAATTTGCTGCCATCCAGATTGTTTTTGAATAAAACGCAGACGAAATACGTCATGATATTCAATTACATATCGTAGAGCCTGCTCTAATATTTTGGGATTGCCTATTTGTCGAATTTCTAGTAATAAAGGCTGATTCAATGAATGTTCGTTTGACTGATTTTGACTTAATAAACGATACTGAAAAGGGGTGAGGTGTATTTCTCCAGTTCGGAAATTATTTTTAGTTTCCTTGGTTTCATCTGCACCTGCGGCTGTTGCTAGTTCAGCAATAGTTTGGTGTAGGAACATTTGTTGAGAAGTTAGCTTCGAACCTAATTGATTAGCTTTGGCAACAATTTGAATTGCAATAATCGAATCTCCTGCCAACTCAAAAAAGTTGTCATAAATTCCAACTCGATCGATGCCCAAAAATTGCTGCCAAATGTCAGCAAGGTTCTGCTCTATTTCGTTACGAGGAGCAACATAAGCATTTACCAAGCTTGGACGTGGATGGCTTAGTTGAGAAAGATTTGTTTTTGATACATCTGATAAAAACGCTAATTCTTGTTCTAGATAATTGAAAGAATTGTCTTGCTCAATTACCGTTTGGAAGTCTTGTGGAGAGACAACGACATGATGCAAGCTACTTAGCAAAATCCGATTAAAAGCTTCGGCACCTTCTTGAGATAATATTCCTTTTTTGAGATCCTCTTCACGTTGATGCTTTAATTGTTCTGGTAGTGCTGTCTCTACTGCCATCCCTACTTCTTGCCAAGTACCCCAATTGATTGTCACTGTAAATCGATCGGATTTAGCAGTACGATAATCTGCATAAATATCCAGAAATGCATTAGCTGCACAATAATCTACCTGTCCAAATTCACTCAAGATTGAACTTTGAGATGAACAAAGTACTAAAAAATCTAAATTAATATTTTTTAAGTTAAAAATCTCTTCTAATACTAATGTGCCCTTAACTTTTGGTGCTAATACGCTGTTTGCTAAATCCTGTGTTTTTAATTGAACAATGCCACCACCAGCAATACCTGCTGCATGGATAACACCATTGATTTGACCAAATTTTTCTAAGGCTTCAGCAACAGCTACTTGCATTTGTTCGTAGTTGGCAACATCGGCACTTTTAACCTCAATCTCTGACCCTAACTCTTCCAGTACAAGCATTTTTTGGATCTTACAGCTAATACTATCTTGGCTATCATGAGTTTCTAGCCACTGTTCCCACTGCGATCGCTCCGGTAATCCCTTTCTTCCAATTAAAATCAACTTAGCTTGTACTGTCTTGGCTAAATATTCCGCCAACACCAAACCTATACCACCAAGTCCACCAGTAATTAAATAAACTCCTCTTGGCTTTAACTTAGTTTTAGCTGGGGTGCTTTCATCCAGACGGACAGCTTCAAAGGTTTGAATCCAGCGATGAGATCCACGGTAAGCAACTATATTATCGGTTTGCTGTGTTGTTAGTTCAGTAATCAGATAGTCGATAAATTTTGGTGTTGGTGGGATATTAGAAGCAGGAATTACTACATCGATCGCACAGGAATTAATGTTTAAATATTCTTTGGGAATTATCTTACACGGCCCCAATATTGTTGCTTTTTCTGGGCATAAAATTTCATCACCAATGACATTATATAGATTATTAGTTACAACCCTTAACTTCAGAGAATTGCTGATATTTTGCTTTCCTAATGCCTGGGTTAAATACAATAAGCTCCAAAAACCAAGATTTTGGTAATCTTCAGGCGTTTGTTTTCTGAACTTATTATCAGATAAAGTATCATCTGGCGTAATGCTCCAAAAGTGAGCTAATCCATTTGGAATCAAACTCTCTTTTTGGAGTTCTTGAAGCAAGGTATCGTAGTCATCGCTTTGCTGTGGATCAATGGTATATGTATATTTGTTCAGCTTCGTAAATTTGTCTGCGACCCTAACTGTAACTACATTTTGACTTTGCTGTTCGAGTCGTTTAGCAACTTCGCCTCCAATTCCATAATCATCGATAAAAATTAACCAGTGGGTGTTTTGCTCAGTTACTAATTCCTTCCCTTGGGAAAACTCAAGTGGTGTAGATTGTTTCCAAATTGGAATATAAAACCAATCGGCAATATCTGGCTTTTTAACTAATGATTTTTGCCATGCCTTTGATAATACAGTTTCGGGGTTAGCTTCAATCCAGTAACGCTGACGCTCAAAAGGATAGGTAGGCAAAGGAATATGTCTGCGTTGCTCTTTTGTATAAAAGCTTGCCCAGTTTATTTGCAATCCTGATAGCCAAAGCCGAGAAAGAGTATTGAGCAAAAATGCTACATCAGAAATTTGCTCTTGGGGATGTCGCAACGAAGTTAGAACTACAGGCGGTGAAATCAACTGTCGTTTGGCTAAGGTAGTTAATGTTCGTCCTGGGCCAACTTCCAATAGCGTTCGTGGCTGTTGCAGCAATTCGGCGATTCCCTCGTTAAATAATACGGTTTGCCGTAGATGTCTAGCCCAGTAGTTAGGATCGGTCGCTTGTTCTGCTGTAATCCAAGTTCCGGTAACATTAGAAATAAAAGGAATTTGAGGTGGTTGTAGGTTGACATCTTTAACTTGCCGTACAAATGGCTCTAAAATCGGCTCCATCATCTGAGAATGAAAAGCGTGAGATGTATGCAGGAGACGACAATCAACACCTTGCTCAATCAAACTATTTTGTAATGCTGCGATCGCATTAGTAGCGCCAGAAACCACACAAAGAGATGGCGCATTGCTAGCTGCTAAAGAAAGTTCTGAACCTAACATAGGTTGTATTTCTTTAGCAGAGAGAGAAACAGAAAGCATCGATCCTGGTTCAACTTCTTGCATTAGTCGTCCGCGAATTACGACTAAAGTCAATGCATCTTCTAAAGAAAAAACACCAGAAATACAAGCAGCTACATACTCACCAATGCTGTGACCAATCATCACTTGCGGATGCACACCCCACGCCATCCAAAGTTTAGCAAGTGCATATTCGATTACAAATAGCGCAACTTGCGTTAAGGAAGTTTGTTTAAGTTGTTCTTGTGTAGTTTCTACTGTCGAGGGATAAAGTATATCTTTCAGGTCTAACTTTAAATGGGGTTTTAGCAATTCAGAGCAATCATCAACTTGTTGCCGAAAAATTGCTTCTGTTTCATATAATTCCCGTCCCATGTTTACATACTGCGCTCCCTGTCCGGGAAACATAAATACAATTGAATGGTTACGGGTTTCTGAAAAATTACTCAAAACTCCTTGTTGATCTGGCGCTGTTAATATTTTTATAGCATCTTGAGTATCCTGACATAGCACTACCCGACGATGGTTAAAATTTCGGCGACCAACTTGTAAAGTATGAGCTACATCAGCAAGATTGGTATCAGGATGGTGTGCTAAATAGTCAATAAGGTTAGTTGTAGCAGATTCTAAAGCTGTTTGAGTTTTTGCAGAGAGAACTAACAACTGCCAAGGACGAGAAATACTTTCTTTGCTGGTAAAAACTGGAGCTTCTTCTAAAATTACATGAGCATTAGTACCACCAATCCCAAAAGAACTGACTCCTGCTCGTCTAGGATGTTTGTCTACTTCCCATTGGGAAAGTTTGTTATTGACATAAAAAGGACTGTTAGCAAAATCAATTTGAGGATTCGGTTGCTCAAAGTGCAAACTAGGAGGAATTTGTTTGTGTTTAAGAGCTAAGACAGTTTTAATTAAACCTGCAACACCAGCAGCAGCATCCAAGTGCCCAATATTTGTTTTTAAAGAACCAATTGCACAAAAGTTTTTCTTTTTTGTGCTGCTTCTAAATGTTTGCGTCAGTGCGGCGATTTCAATTGGATCTCCTAAAGATGTTCCTGTACCGTGAGCTTCAATATAAGTTATTGTTTCTGGATCTAACTCTGCAACAACTTGAGCAGTTTTGATAACTTTAGCTTGACCTTCTATCCGAGGCGCTGTGTAGCTAACTTTGTTTGAGCCATCGTTATTTATCGCCGAACCTTTAATCACAGCATCAATAGAATCTCTATCAGTTAGAGCGTCTTCTAATCTTTTCAAAACAACGATTCCTACACCTTCTCCGCCCACTGTTCCCCCTGCTTTAGCATCAAAGGCGCGGCAGTGTCCATCAGGAGAATTTATACCCCCTTGGTTATAAAGATAGCCAGCTTTTCTTGAGGCACTGATGGAAACACCGCCAACCAAAGCCATATCACATTCACCGTTAAGTAAACTTTGGCAGGCTAAATGTACTGCTACTAATGAAGTTGAGCAAGCGGTTTGAACTGTATAGCTAGGCCCCGTTAAATTAAGTTTGTAAGAAGTACGTGTCGCCAGGTAATCTTTGTCGCCAGCGATCGCTATTTGTTGTTCGTCTACTGAGTTTCTAATATTTTGATTAAAATAAATGTTTAGTAAATAACCGCTGAAGTTAGAACCAGCGAAAACACCTATGGAACCTTTGTAGGTTTCGGAATTATAGCCTGCTTTTTCCAGCGCTTCCCAAGCACACTCTAAAAAAATCCGGTGTTGCGGGTCAGTAATTTCTGCATCTCTGGGATTAAAGCCAAAAAACTCAGCATCAAAAAGTTCTGCATCTTCTATTACAGCATTTCTTTTAACATAGTTGGGATTGCCGATCAGCGCTGCATCTACTCCTGCTTCTAACAGTTCTTCATCACTGAAAAAAGAAATTGATTCTATCCCATTTTGGAGGTTATTCCAAAACTCATCAACATTTTTAGCTCCAGGGAATCTTCCCGATAATCCAATAATTGCTATTTCTGAACCGTTACTATGCTCTGCATCAGTGGGAATATTCATTATTTGTTAATTCCTTAATTATTTTCAACTGATTTCATTTTTTGTAGACGTTTTTTCTGTTGCGCCTTACCAGATGAAATTTTCTCTATTTGAGTATCATTTTCTTGTAAAAATACTGTGGAATTGGGAGATAAATTTAAATATTCTGCTAAAGAATTGATGGTGGGATATCTAAACAAATCAAGGGTTGACAGTTCTACTTTTAATATTTCCTGCAATTGGCTGTGAACTGTCACTAAGAGTAATGAATGACCGCCAATTTCAAAGAAATTATCGTGAATGCCTATCTTTTCAAGATGCAAAGCTTTTTGCCAAACAGAGGCTATTGTCTTTTCCACCTCAGTTTGCGGGACTACATAAGCAACTTTTAATTCTGGGCGTAGAGCATCGGGTATTGGCAATGCTCGACGGTCTACTTTACCATTAGATGTTAATGGCAATGCTTCTAATATCATAAATGCTGTTGGTAGCATATAATCGAGCAATTTATTCTGCAAGAAGCGACGCAGTTCAGGAGTAGTTAATGTTTTGTCTGGCTGGAGAGTTGCATAAGCTATTAAACTTTGATTTCCAGATTTATCTTCTTGAAGGATAACTACACTTGTTGATACTGATGGATGTTGATTGATAACTGCTTCAATTTCTCCCAGTTCAACCCGGAAACCACGGATTTTAACTTGGTTATCAATGCGGCCGATATACTCGATATCTCCACTCGGTAGAAAACGAACTAAATCACCTGTTTTGTAAAGGCGATCGCCTTCTTGTTTACTAAAGGGATTGGGGATAAATTTAAGGGCTGTTAATTCCGGTTGATTAAGATAACCTCTGGCTAACCCAAGTCCACCAATGTGCAATTCACCGGGTACTCCCATTGGTACTGGTTGCAAATATTGGTCTAAAATGTACAGTTGGGTATTAGCGATCGCTCTACCAATGGGTATGGAGCCTGTAGAGTGCTTCCCGACTGGAACTTGATAAACACAGCAGCCTACTACTGTCTCTGTGGGGCCGTATTCGTTTACTAATATTGTATCTGGAGTTACATCTTGCCAGAAGGTGATGCTTTCAGCTAATAAATTTTCCCCACCAATAATAAAAGCTCTAGTTTTATTTGCTATTTCTTCTTGGGATAACTGTTGTCTAAGTAAATCTAAGTGAGCGGGGGTGATTTTCACTAAACTTAAATTTGAGCTTTTCTTTAAAGCTTGAGAAAGGGTTTCAATGCCTTGTTCTTCTGATAGTAATTCGACGGTACGACCAACTAATAAAGGTGAAAAAAGACTGGTGATTGTTAAGTCAAAACCCAAAGGTGAGTGAACTAAAGTTCCTGCTCCTTGTTCTACTTGATATGTTTTGGTACACCAGCTTAAGTAGTTAACTAATCCTTGATGAGGAATTAGAGTTCCTTTAGGTTTACCAGTAGAACCGGATGTATAAATAACATAGGCTAAATTTAATTCGGTTGTTTTAGTAATTGGATTTTCAACTTTTTGTTGCTTTATAGTTTGCCAATCGCTATCTATACAAATTACTTTAATGCCATCTGTAGCTAAATCTGCAATTAAATGCTGTTGAGTTAGCAGCACTGGCATTTGAGAATCGTTTAGTATAAAAGTTTTTCTTTCTAAGGGATAGCTAGGATCAATTGGTACATAAGCACCACCTGCTTTGAGGACAGCTAAAAGTCCGATAACCATAAAAAGCGATCGCTCCACACAAAGTCCTACCATTACATCCGGCTTCACGCCTAATTGTTGTAGGTAATGAGCTAGCTGGTTAGCGCGACTGTTTAATTCCCGGTAGGTAAGCTGCCGATTTTTATAAACAATAGCAATATTGTCTGGCGTGCGATCGCACTGCTGTTCAAACCAATTATGGATACACGTGTATTCTAGCTCTCCCGTTTTAGTGTTATTGAATGCAACTAAAAGTTCTTCACGCTCTCCTTCACTGAGGATATCCAGGCGTGATATGGCTGTAGAGGGATTGTCAATAACGCTAGTTAACAAAGTTTGCCACTGATTCGCCAAACGTTGAATATCTTCTTGACGGAAAAGCTTTGCATCATAGTGAAATTCTACTTTGACTAAATCATCTTGCGTACGGACACAAGAAAGTTTTACTTTAAATCGGTCAAAGCAGACGTAATGCTGATAAATTGAAAATGTTACTTGAGGAGCAGAATAATTACTTACCTTTTCTGCAAAGTCAAAACAAAATGGTAAAAATGACTCTTCACTCTCATCTGTATTTGTTTTAGCAAATGCGTCCCAACTAAAACTGTCCTGCCATTCTAGTATTTCATCTGTTAAGTTTTTAACCTTTATTAAGGTATTACTGAATGATTCATTTTCTTGCAGACGATCGGCAAGGGGTAAATATTTGGCGAATAAACCTAGTGCCACTTTTAATTCTTCATAATTGCGACCATCACAGCCTAAACCTATAATTAAGTTTGATTGCCCAGTCAAACGCCAAATTAGAGTTTGCCAGCAAGTCAAGAAGAATATATCTAGCGAAATTTGATATTTTTGGACAATCCGATCGATTTTAGTTAGTAAATCACTAGGAATAGCTAACTTAATCAATTTAGGTTCAAATTCCGATTTGTCAGAAAGATTATTCTCTAAAGGAAGTTTTAAGCTATCCAGAGCAGAAAAATCTACTTGCTGCCAATAATTTTTCCTTGATGTAGTCTCTTCTGCTGCAAGTAATTCATTTTGCCATGTAGCGACATCAGCATATTGTAGTGGTTCTGCACTGAGTTCTACATTCTGCAAGCAGGCAGTGTAATGCTGACTAATTTCATTAACTATGTTTATTAATGTTTTATAATCTGCACAAAGAGATGGCAAATTTATAAATAAAATGTATTTTTTTAATGAATATTTTAGTAAATATAATTTTAATAATTGACCTGGTTGTAATTGTCTAGATTCTTGTTTAAATTTCTCAATAAATGCTTCTATTTCTTCCTCATGAGAAGATTTATTCTCTAAACTATACTCGTCAAAAGATACACTAGTGTTAGTTTCTATCACTTGAACAGGTATTTTTAGACCACGTGGGCGATGAAAACTTGTGCGAAGAATTTCATTTTTAGCGATAACTTTCTCTAAGGCTTCTTTTAATACCTCTACATTGACATTTCCTTCAACAAGGATAGCACATTGACTACAATATAAATTACTACTTTCTTGTAATAACCAAAGGTGCTTTTGTTGAGGAGATAATGGAAAACCTTGAATTATTTGTTGCATTTTATTTGATAAAATTACATTTCCAATTCGATCGTAATTTTCAGCAGTTATAATAAGTGGCGGTGATTTAATTAAATATTGAGGTGGTGAGTTGAAGAAAAATATTTTAACTATCTCAAGTTTGGCTAAAACTTATCAGTTCACTCATCGCCACAAAAAGCTTACGTTCTCCCACATAGGGATTGCGTCCATGAGCGGTTAACACATTGTCCAGTAATAATATATCTCCTTGTTGCCAAGGAAAAGATACTTCCAAATTTTGATAAATATCACAAATGTGTGTCATTACTGAGTCTTCAATAAGAGTACCATCCCCATAAAAGCAATTTCGTGGCAAATCTTCTTTTTTAAAAGTTGATAAAAGCGACTCGCGGGTTTGCGTTTCTAAACAAGCTAAATGCCAATGTTGTGCTTGATTAAACCAAGACAATTCGCCTGTTTGAGGATGCTTGATTACCGCTGGACGAATTGAAATAGTTTTCAAACCACCATTACTTTTCCATTCAAATTCAATTAAGTTGCTTTGACAAAACTTTTCTACATCTGCTTTACTTTGAGTTTGAAAAACTGTTTGCCAGTCAAGTCCTAATCCGTTTCCATAATTACGAACATACATAACCTGCTTTTCAACAAATTTGTCCCTAATTTTGGGTTCTATCAGTTGAAATACCTTACGACTATCAACTATTGGAGTTTCTCCTCCTTGCTGTGCAGGTTGATGACAACCGAACAGAATTTTTCTAGGCCATCGATAATTAAAAGAATTTTCGTTGTGCCATAATAACTTGCTATCCGCAGGGTAAAAAACTGGAGTATAAACTTTGCCGGTTAGTGTTTCACGGGTATGTTCACCGTTTTCATTGAATAGTTCTGAGCAAACCGCTAGACCAAATCTTTCAAATCCGGCTGCTGTAGTAATATTAAATCCTTGGAAAAGGATAGCACCATGTTTAATTAAATGTGTATCTACAAATTCTCGATTTGCTTCCGCCCAATCTGCAAGATCGACATCTGATGTAGAAGGTTTTATTATTAGTGGTATTTGTTCGCCTCCCGAATTATCTAGTTTAATTAATTCTTTTTGTAGATTTATGGATTTTCTAGTAGCTCTATTAAATTCCGGTTTGAAATTAGAATTACTTACTTTTACCTGTTCCATTTTACTTCTCTACTTCAATTGCGATCGCTTTTCGTTTAATTGTGCTTAATTTTTGTTGAGATTTTTCTTTACGTTTCCGTTCTTCACTTAATTGATATTCTTTGTCGGATTTTATAATCATTTCTTCTAACTGATTTAAGTTAATAGTAGGTTCTATAATAATTTGAGATAAAATTATTTTAAAATTATTTATTAATCTGGTTATGCTACTAGCATCAAATAAGTCTTTATTGTATTTAAATAATCCAACTATTCCTTGCTCTGTATCCGTTAATTCTAAAAGTAAATCAACACTTGCTATCTGATTTTCTAAATCTAAACTAGTCAAAGTTAATTCTGAAAACTCTAAAGAATGTACGGGAGCATTTTGGAGGATCAACTTGACTTGAAACAGAGGAGTTTGGTTGAAGTCTCTTTTTGGATTCAGAGCGCTAACTAGTTTTTCAAATGGTAAATCTTGGTGAGCATAAGCTTCCAAACAAACCTTCCGAACTCGTTGCAAAAGATTGCTAAAAGTGGGATTTTCAGATAGATCAGTACGCAATACTAATTGATTAACAAAAAAACCGATTAAATTCTCTATTTCAATTCTATTTCGGTTGGCAATATCAGTACCGACAACAATATCTCTATCGCCTGTATACCAATATAATAAAACTTTAAATGCTCCGAGTAGGGTCATAAATAATGTTGTTCCAACACTATCACCTAACTTTTTAATCGCTTGAGATAATGTTTTAGAAAGTATAAAACTTTGCCGCTCCTCCTGAGAGGTTTTCATTTCTGAAGGCTGACGAATTATAGGCAATTGTAAAACTGGTAAATTATCTCCTAATTGCTTTTTCCAGTATGTAAGTAAGGTGTTAAGTACCTCACCCTGTAACCAGTTTTGTTGCCAAGCTGCGAAGTCAGCGTACTGTATTGGTAGTTCCGAGAGTGGGGAAGGCTGTCCTTTGCAGAAAGCTTCGTAAAGTGCTGTTACTTCTTTGATGAGTAGCCCTATAGACCAGCCATCAGAGACAATATGATGCATGATTAACAACAGGACATATTGTTGTTCGCTTAAGTGCAACAAAGTCGTCCTCAGCAAAGGCCCCTGCGCTAAGTTAAAAAGCGACTGACTTTCTTGAACTGCTAACCGCAAAACTTCAGTTTCTTGCTTTGTTATTGAGTACTCTTGCAAGTCCACCACAGATAGCTTCAAGGTTAGGGTTGGAGTAATCACCTGAATTGGTTGTCCATTGGCGATCGCAAAGGTGGTTCGCAAGGCTTCATGACGCTGCACAATTTCGTTGAGACTTTGTTCCAATGCAGGCACATTCAGCGTACCAGTAAGACGCACGGCAAAGGGAAGGTTGTAAGTGGTGCTATTTGGCTCCAACTGATTCAGAAACCATAGCCTTTGTTGGGCAAAGGACAGGGGTAAATTGGCATTTCGAGGAACAGGTACTATGGGCAAAAGAGCAACGCTTGATGTTAAATGTGTGAGGATTTCTTGTTTCCGCTCTCGTAACTGAGTGCTTAACTCTGGTGAGAGTACCCCTTGAGGAGCGTTACAGTATAAGCGATCGCCATCAACTCTAAATTTGATGTTGAGGCTGTCAAGGTATAATAAGAACTCTTCAATAGTTTTCATAGTTCTATCTCCTCGCGATCGTGGTCTACCCCGTCCATAGAAACAAGCTCTAGCTGTTGGACTGCAAGCATCTTCTCGATCCTTTCTACCAACTGAGCTAGTGTAGGTGCTTCAAATAAACTCCGTAAAGGCAATTCCACCTTAAAAGCTTTCCGTAACCTGGAAATCGCTTGAGTCGCCAATAAAGAATGTCCACCCAAGTCAAAAAAGTTATCGTAAATGCCTATATGTTCTCGCTTTAATATCTGAATCCAGATGTCAGCAACTATCTCCTCTGTGGGAGTACGGGGTGCAACGAAGCCTAGTTCCGATTCATTCTGGAAATTTGGTACAGGTAATGCGCGGCGATCTACTTTACCACTGGGACTTAAAGGCAATGCTTCAATCTGTACGATCGCAGAAGGTATCATATACCCAGGTAGCTTTTCTTTAAGTAAATCGCGTAGTTGTTGAATTAGTTTGCTACTACTTAGGTCATTGCGATCGCCCTCAGCGCTAGGAACAACATAAGCCACTAAGCGTTTATCATCAGGGTTTTCCTCCATAACTACAACTACAGCTTCTCTAACAGCTTGGTGCTGAAGCAAAAATGTTTCAATTTCTCCAAGTTCAACCCGAAAACCACGAATCTTCACCTGATGGTCAATACGTCCCAGAAATTCTATATTCCCATCAGGAAGCCACCTTCCTAAATCTCCAGTTTTATAGATTAAATCTTTGCGATTTTCTGGTAATTTCTGACTAACATCTGTAAATGGATTGGTAACAAAACTGAAATTAGTTTTTTCTTGATTTTTCCAGTAGCCATCACCGACACCAATTCCCGATACACAAATCTCTCCAGGAGCGCCAATGGGTAATAATTGCATTTCTCCATCCAGAATGTAGAGATTTAAATTAGCTAATGGTTTCCCAATTGGAACCGTTCGCTGATTTTCTGGCAAAGGCTTGTCAACGATAAACTGGGTGATATCATCAGCAGCCTCAGTTGGGCCATAGGCGTTAACTATTTTGATTTCGGGATATATCTCAAGCCACTTATTTACCAAACTTACCGATACTGGTTCCCCAACAACCATCATCCATTTCAAATCAGGTAATTCTCTTTGGTGAATCGGTAGCTGGGAAGTATATTCAAGCAAGCCGACAAATAATGCTGGTACTAATTCAACAACTGTAATTTTTTGTGATTTGAGTGCAAGAAATAACTGCTCAGGAATCGCAATGGTTTCTATATCTACTATTACTGTTTTCCCACCAATTAGAAGTGGTGCTAAAAATTGCCATACAGAAATATCTGTAGAAGCAGGAGCGCTTTGAAGAAAACAAAATTCTGGCGTTAAATTCAACTCATCAAATTGGGCATAAATATGATTAATTGCACCATCATGCCTGACAATTGCCCCCTTCGGTAATCCTGTAGACCCAGAAGTGTAAAGCATATAAGCTGGGTCAACAGCATGATTAACCTGTTCTACATTATCATAAGATAGCTGCTCAAAATCTAATTTATTATATATCTTTAACCCGACTTGGTTAGCAAGGGGTGTCCGATCGATAACAATGCTATCTAAACAAATAATAGAGGATAACTCAGAACAATTTTCTATCAGGTCTGACAAAACATTTAATAGCGAATAATCTGTTAATAAGAACCTAACTTCACTATTAGATAGCATATACTTAATTCGATTTGGTGGGTAAGTACTATCAATAGGTATATATGCACCACCTGCCTTGTATATAGCAAGAATAGCAATCAGGAAATTTATATCGCGGTCTTTAAAAATGCCTACAAAGTCTCCTTGTCTAACTCCTAATTTCCGCAATAATTCAGCTAGCTGATTCGCTTGATGGTTTAGTTCTTGATATGTGAGTTGAGTGTGTTGATGAATGACGGCTATATTATTTGGAGTTTCAGATACTTGGGTTTCAAATAATTGATTTATTGTCTGGGTAACAGGATACTGTTTGGTTTTATTATTAAACTCTGTTAATATCTGGTGTCGATCGAAGTCTTTTAATAAAACAATCTCTGATATTTTAGTATTTACTTGATTAATACAGCTTTCAAGAATATTAGTATAATATCTACTTAGGAATTTTATATTTTCATCTTGAAACAAATATTCCTTATACTCTATGTCAACACTAATACTTCCACAATCAACTTTAAAAGAAATTATAATATCATTATTTAGTTGATTTAAATTATTTTTATTATGAATATTTTCTAAACAAACTACTATGTCAAAAATTGGATGGCGGTTAGGAATTTTTGATATATTCAACAACTGGATTACTTCATCAAAATCACAGCTTTGGTTGTTGTAAGCACTAATTATTGAATCTTTGACTTGAAAAAGAAAATCTTTGAATGAGAGATGAGGTTTTACCTGAGTATGCAATGGAATAACTTTGTTATTTATCTCATTTAGAAAAAGTTTCTCATATATTGGTATTCCAATAATAACATCATTGTTTCGAGTATATTTTTGCAGCAATATATTCAATGCAGATACTAGTATCCAGTACATTGAAAAGTAAGAACCTTGAGCTAGTTTAATGATTGATTGAGATAAATTGTTTGATAAATCAAAGCTAAGAGATTTATTTTTACCGCTATAAAAGAAAGGTCTTACATAGTCTAACATCAGATTTGTTTCAGGTAATTCTCCCGATAGTTTATTTATCCAATAGATTTTTTGAGATAATAAGTCATTAGAGTCTAAATGTGTACTCATGCTTCTTTCCTTGTAGACTAAGTAATCAAATAAATATATAAATTTAATATTTTTAACCAGCTTTTTTATAATAAATAAAATTAAAACTGATAGCAAAATAGGTTTCAATATTAAATTATTTTATTAGTCATTGAAGTGTTCAAGATATAATCGAAATCTAATGACATTTCTTTTTCTAATATTAACAATTCAATATGGGGTTTTTGCTCTGTAAGCAACAATAACTCCTGAAGACGCACTTTCGGATTCGTTACTATACCTTCGAGCAATATTTTGAAATGCTCCAATATATTAATTATTGTTGCCGCATCAAAACGGCGAAAATCATAATTAATTCCAATCGTCAGTTCTGAGCCAGGATACCCAACTATATTTAAAGGATAGTTTGTTTTGTAATAGCTAGTTTGCTCAGAGATGTTTAGACTTCCCCATTCTTGCAGAAACTTGCCTGTTTTTTGGTTCTCGAACACCACAAAGCTCTCAAACAAAGGCACATTACCCAGCACTTTACTGCACTTTTGAATATCTACCAGTGGAGAATACTCATACTCTCGAACTTCTATCAATTGAGTTTGTAATTGCTGAAGCCAAGGTAATAAATACTCCTCCAAATCTATCTTGATGTGGACTGGTAAGGTATTAACCATTTCTCCTACCATTGACTCCGATCGCTCTAAATCTACTGGGCGACCAGAAGTAGTACAGCCATAAGTTACATCATTTTTACCACTGTAGCGACTAAGGAGTATGGCCCAAACTCCCTGAACTATTGTATTCATAGTCAGGTGATGCTGTCTTGCTAATGAATCTAGATTTCTTGTAGTTGCTTCCGATAGACTGATTTGTATATCCTCGTAGCGTTCTTCTAGATTGGACAAGTTGTTTGAGTATAGGTTAGTTAAGGGAGTAGGCTCTTTTACTTCATTGAGTTGCTGTCGCCAAAATTCCTCTGCTTTGGATAAATCCTGCTGTTTCAACCATTTGATGTAATCTTTAAAACAACTGCCGTCTACTAAGGGTGCATCTTGACCCCGACAATATGCTTCATAAATTTCAATCACATCATTTAATACCAATGGATATGACCAACCATCGAGAATGATTAGGTTGCTACTCCAAACAAGATAGTAAACATCTTCTTGAATCTGGATTACAGCCACACGCATTAGAGGTGCTTGGGAAAAATCAAACCGCCGGGAGCGATCGCTGTTGAGAAAAGACTTTAAACGCTCTTGTTGTTCTAATGGATCGAGTTCCTGCCAATCCTGGTACTCTACAGGTACTTCTACTTGCTGATGCACAACTTGTAATGGTTTATCCAATTCTTCCCAATAGAAGCTGGTACGCAAGATTGTGTGCCGGGTTGCTACTTGCTGCCAAGCGTATTTAAAAGCAGCAATGTTCAGATTGCCACTAAAAGTGTAGACAAACTGTGAATGGTATAGTCCCATTTCTGGAGTGTGCAAACCGTGAAACAGCATACCATGCTGTATTGGAGATAGTGGGTATATGTCTTGAATATCTTCTTTCATAGTCTTTTATTTTTACTCCCTCGGTTGATTTTCTCTAAAAACAGATCGAGGTCTTGTTGATTGAAGTCTGCTTCTGGAAAGTCAGAAGGTGTATATCCTCCGACTTCACGAGAATGACAATGAGTCATAAGTATTTGCAAAGCTTCTACAAACCCTTGTGCTAATCGTTCAATAGTCCTTCGTCGATGTATTTTTTCGCTGTACGTCCAATCCACTCTCAACTGGTTATTAACTACCAAAGCGTTGATATTGAGCATATAGGCCTCGCGGTTGCAAAGGCTGCGCGTTTGTCCTTGGGAACCTTGAGAGATTTTAAATATTGATGAGTCGGAAAATGTTCGATCGAACTGACCTAGATAATTGAAGACCACCTCAGCTTGTGGAAGCGATCGCAGTGACTCTACTCTGGCAGTATCCTTACTAAGGTAACGTAGGACACCATAGCCCATCCCCTTATTTGGAATGCTCCGCAGCTGCTCTTTGATCGATTTCAAAGCCTCTACGGGATGAGAGATTGTTCCCAAATCTAACAGCACAGGAAAAATAGATGTAAACCAACCTACTGTGCGCGACAAATCGACATTATCAAAAATCTCTTCCCGCCCATGACCTTCTAGAGCTAGTAATAGGGAATTATTGCCAGTCCATTGAGAAAAAGCTTGTACTAGCGCCGCGAGCAAGACATCGTTAATTTGTGTATTGTAAGCTTTTGGTACTTCTTTTAGCAAGATTTGAGTCTGTTCCTCAGTCAAAAAAATCGAGATGTTCTGAGCCGAAGCCACTGTATTGTCGCCGTCAGCAAAATCGACTGGCAAAGGAGCAATTTTTTGCCAAGACTCTCTCAGCCAATAGTCCCATTGTTGCTGGAGAGTAGCTGATTGTGCATATTCCTGTAGACATTCCGACCAGTATTTAAACGAAGTTGTCTTTGCTGGTAGTTGCACTTTCTTGCCTTGGCTTATCAGTTGGTATGCTGTTTCCAAGTCCTCCAGTAAAATTCGCCAAGAAACGCCATCTACGGCTAAATGCTGAATGACTATCAGCAAATGGCTTGGTTGCTGCCCTAAGTCGAACAGAGCAACTCGGATCAATGGGCCTGTTGAGAGATTAAGACTGGCTTGTAATTTGGTAGCAGCTGTTTCGATGGCTAATTCTTGTTCGCTTGCTGATAGGGCAGAGAAATCCAAGTGTGTCCAGGAGACTTCTACATCAGGGCTGGCTATAACCTGTTGCCAGCTAGACTCTGTTTGTTCAAAGCGTAAGCGGAGAGCATCATGGTGTAACAGTAGTTGCTGTACGGATTTTTCTAATACAGCTAGGTCAAGAACTTGTTTAACTTCTAGTAAGACTGCTTGATTCCAGTGGTGGGGTTCGAGTAGATTCTGTTCAAAAAACCAGTATTGTATTGGTGTCAAAGAAGCTAAACCTGTAATCAGTCCTTGTTCAGCTTGTTTTATCTTTTTCGCAACTGCCACACTTGCCAAACCAGCAACTGTTTGATGTTGAAATAACTGTTTAACTGCCAGTTGTAGACCAGCTTGTTTGGCTTTGGTGATAACTACAATGGCAAGGATCGAATCCCCACCTAACTCAAAAAAGTTATCGAAAATACCCACTTTATCCACACCAAGTACTGCTGCCCAAATTTCAGCCAGCTTGGTTTCTACGTAATTACGAGGGGCTAGTAGTTCTTTGTCTTCAGGTCTTATTGTATCAGGTGCTTTGAGTGCTTTACGGTCAATCTTGCCATTAGGTGTTAATGGTAACATCTCTAATATGACAAAAGCTGTTGGCACCATGTAATTTGGCAACTTTGCCTCTAAAAAATCGCGCAGTTCAGAAATCGTTAGCGTTTGCTCTGAGTTCGGGACTAGGTAGGCAACTATTTGTTGAGAATCTGTTTCCAAAGAATGAACCGTAACTACAGCTTCTCGGACTTTGGGATATTTAATGATGAGTGCTTCAATCTCCCCCAATTCAATGCGAAAACCACGTATTTTTACTTGATAGTCAATGCGACCAATGTATTCTATCTCTCCACTTGGTAAATAGCGTCCTAAATCCCCAGTTTTATACAACCGTTCCCCTGGTAGATTCGCGTAGGGATTGGGAATAAATTTATCCGCAGTCAGTTCTGGTTTGTTGAGATAACCACGGGATAAACCTGCACCACCAATATACAACATCCCTGGCACGCCTACAGGAACAGGTTGGTAATTTTTATCTAATAAATAAATCTGCGTGTTGTGAATCGGACGACCAATAGGTGGAATGTTGTTAGTATCTTTGTGTATCCAGGCAGATGTTGAATAAGTTGTATCTTCAGAAGGGCCATATAGGTTAAAAACCTGTTGTATATTATCCTGCTGATAAAGTTGTTGTACGAGTTGATTATGAAGTGGTTCACCGGCGATATTGATCGTCTGCACTGAAGTTGGAATGCTATCAGTTCTTAATAACTGTGAAATTACACTTGGGACAGTATTTATTAAGGTTACATTTTGAGCTGTTGGCAAAGTTGGTAAATATAGTGCGTTCTCGATTAAAATTACCTTGCCACCGCAACACAGAGGAACAAACACCTCGAACACCGAAAGGTCGAAGCAAATTGAGGTTGATGCTAAAACACCTTGCATAGCTTCAATTGCAAAGGTTTTGTTTGCCCAATCGAGCATTGCAACTGTGCTAGCGTGTTTAATCATTACACCTTTTGGTCTGCCCGTTGAACCAGAAGTATAGATGACATAAGCTAGGTTGTCAGTAGTTACTTCAGAGAATAAATTTTCTTGGCTTTGTTGGGCTACTAGATGCCAATCAGTATCTAAACAAACGACTTTAGCTTTGTTTTGGGGCATTGCCTCTAGGAGCAACGCAGTAGTCAGCAATACTGGCGCTTGGGCATCTTCTAGGATAAATGCTATGCGTTCTGGTGGATAGGCTGGGTCTATAGGTACGTATGCACCACCTGCTTTCAGGATACCTAATAGACTAACAATCGTAGAGAGCGATCGCTCTACACAAATCCCAACTAATATCTCTGGCTTCACTCCCAGCTTTTTCAGATAGTGCGCTAGTTGATTTGCTTTAGCATTCAGTTCGCAGTAGGTTAATTGCTCATCTTCAAATACTACTGCTACAGCATCAGGTGTGTGTTCTACTTGCGCTTCAAACAACTGATGAATACATTGTTGTTCAGGATATTCAACCTGAGTGTTATTCCACTCCACTAGCTGCTGATGTAACTCTTCAGCCGTCAATAGTGGTAAGTCAGATAATCTTGCTTGTGGATTTGCAACAATCCCCTCTAGCAAATTACGAAAATGCTCTACTATCCGAATAACGGTTTCAGCATCAAACAAGTCAGTGTTATATTCTAAAAACCCCCGCAACTCTGGCTGTGCGTCTACTAGATGCAGCGTTAAATCAAATTTAGCAGTCTGACCGTGCGTCGGGAGCCAATTCAGAGTCAAACCAGGTAGTGTCAGTTCCTTTTGAGTGTCTTCCTGCCAAGCAAACATTACCTGAAACAAGGGCATCTGACTGAGATTTCTATCTGGCTGAAGTTCTTCCACTAATTGCTCGAAAGGTATATCTGCATGAGCGTATGCACCCACGCATACCTCGCGCACTTTATTCAACAATTCTAAAAAACTTGTATTACCAGAAAGATGAGTCCGCAGCACAAGGGTATTGACAAAAAAACCAATCAGCCCTTGAATTTCAGCTTGGTTGCGGTTAGCAATTGGGGAGCCAACGCAGATATCTTCTTGCCCTGTGTAACGGTACAGTAAAGCTTGAAATGCTCCCAGTAGCGTCATAAACAAGGTTACTCCTTCCTGATTGCTCAAGGATCTGAGCATATCAGTTAGGCTCGCTGATAGCTCAAAAGAAGCAATTGCGCCTCGAAAGCTTTGAATTGGCGGTCGTGGGCGATCTGTGGGCAAAGCTAAAGTTGAAGCATCTGCCAATTGTTGCTTCCAATAATCAAGTTGCGTCTTTTGTAATTCCCCTTGTAACCACTGACGCTGCCAAATAGTAAAGTCTGCGTATTGAATAGAGATATCAGGCAGGGGAGATGCTTTGCCGATGGAAAAGGCTTCATAGAGTCCTGCTAATTCACGAATCAGCACTCCTATAGACCAACCATCAACGGCAATGTGGTGGATTGTGAATAGCAGCAAGTATTCTTCGGCACCTGTTTGTAGCAACATGACTCGCAGCAACGGGCCAGTCACTAAATTAAAAGGTTTTTGAGCTATTTCTGTTGTTAACCGTTTAACTTGTGCTTGCCGTTTCGCTTCTGACATCGAGAGCAAATTCACCACTGGCAGCGTCACAGTTACAGCAGGATGAATAATTTGAATTGCTTCTTCCTCAAGCATCTCAAAAGTAGTACGTAACGCTTCATGACGCCGCACAATCTCATTGAGACTTCGCTCTAACGCATCCACGTTAAGCGCACCTACAAGCTGTACACACGCTAGTTCGCTGTAGTAAGGATTGTCGATATCTAACTGTTGAAGAAACCACAGCCGTTGTTGGGCAAAGGATAGGGGAGCAGGACTTATTTGAGAACGTTTTGGAATAACTTTTAATTGAGAGCGAGAGTCAACTTCACCGCGCAATCGCTTTGTGAGAAGCGCCTGTTGAGCGAGTGAAAGCTTTGACCGCCGTTTTAAAATTTCATCTTTTCTTGTTTCCATAATCCCCCCTATCAAACTACGATAACTAGCAGTACCTTCTAATCCATAATTTTGACCTTGACATATTCAGGAATAGGCTGTATTCGCGTTAGATCGTTTTCTAAAATCTCCAAATCTCCATTTTTTTCAATCTCCTGAAAACCTGCAAATTTATAAGATATATACATCATTCGATTACGATTATTGGAAACAAATTCAGCCCGCAAACGAACATTATTATTATTAGCTAATGTCATAATATGATTTAGCATAATTGTGCCGACACCTCTGGACATAACCCGACAAGACATCAGCAAAAGCTTCAGAGTCCATACAAGCTCCCCACATTCCAAAAGAGCTAGCCCAATTTTTCCATAACTACCATATTTATCTTCTAAACTAGCAATTAGTATTTTATGCCGTTCAGATTTTCGAAAATGATTCAGTTCCTCATAGGAGTATGTATAACCAGTTGTATTTAATTGATTAGTTCTTAATGTTAACTCTTCGGCTCTTTGTAAATCATCTTCTTGAGCATCAGAAATAGTAAAAGTCATATTTAGTGTAGCTAAAAATTCGTCTTGAGTACCAATAAATTCTTTTTCCGAATTATTTCGTTCAATATCACTAATATACATTAATCTTCTCAGTTTTGAATCCTCTGTAATAAAACGAGGATTCATTTCTGGTTTATCTAAGATATTCGTTAAATCAGTTACATTAATACAATGTACTTCCGGAAGGGAAAAATTCACTTCTTCAAGTTCAAATAACTGGTCATCGATAAAGGCAAATACATCGATACCAATATTGAGCGATTTAGCAATTTCTTGAATAGAACTCGATTTTGAATTCCAATTGATTTGGGGATAGAGAAAATATTCGTGTAGCCCAAACTCCTGGATTTTTTCCATTGCTCTGGCATAGTCATTTTTGCTGGCAATAGACTGCAAAATACCTCGACTATCTAATGTTTTGATAATATCGATTACATCGGGGAACAGGTAAACACAGTCATCCTCTAATAAAACACCATCCCAAAGCGTGTTATCTAAATCCCAAACTACGCATTTGATAGTTTTTTTATCGACTTGTTGAGCGCTTGAGATTTCAGTGTTTGTGCTAATCATATTCTCACATCATTGCCAGTAAGTTTTGAGAATTGGCAGTGGAAACAGGTTTTGATATGTACTCCTGATAACCGTAATCAGCGATGGTAATCTGTTGTATTTGTGTACTTCCTTCAATGATTTCCATAATTTTGGCATCTCGGAAATATCTAGCAACCGAATATTTATTAGTACAACCATTAGCGCCGTGAATTTGTACGGCATCATTTGCGACTTTAGTTGCTGTTGTAGATGCAAAATATTTGGCGATTGAAGTCTCTGTGATGGAATTGGGATCGCCAATTTCTTTCAGATAGCCAGCTTGATAGCATAATAATCTTGCTGCTTTCACATTGACTATCATCTCGGTAATCATTTGCCGAATTAATTGGTGTTCTTTCAAATAAACATCGAACTGCTTTCGTTCACTCGTGTAATGAATGCAGTCTTCTAGACAAGCTTGAGCAATACCTACAGAACCCCATGCCACACTATATCTTCCATAATCTAATGCAGAAGAAGCTATATAAGAGAAACCAAAACCCAATCTGCCTACCAGGTTTTCTTTAGGAATTCGACAATCTAGAAAGTTTAATTGAGCAAGCATTGAAGCCCGAACACCTAATATTCCAGAAATAGGTTGTATTGAAAATCCTGGACTATTCTTTTCAACTAAAAAAGCAGAAGGTTTACCCGAACATTGGGCAAATACCAAAAATACATCTGCAATTTGTCCGTAGGTAATCCATTTTTTATTTCCATTTAAAACATAAGAGTCACCAGAAAGTGTTGCTGTGGTTTCTATACTTTTGGCATCGCTACCTACGTTTGGTTCACTTAAGGCAAAAGCAGCTATAACTTCACCGGATGATAATTTTGGTAGCCAATACTCTTTTTGAGACTTATTACCCCATCGACAAAGAGCATAAGAAACCATACTGTGAACTGTGAGCAAACTCCGTAGAGAAGAACATCCTCGTCCAACTTCTTCATTAAGAAGACCATAGGTGATGATATCCATACTTTTGCCACCAAATTCTTCAGGTAATATTGCACCCAAATATCCTTGATGAGCAAACTTTTCTATAACTTTTGAAGAGGTACACTCTTCTTGGTCGAAGGAATTTGCATGAGGTATAATTTCTTCGTTTACGAAACCTCTAAATTTAGATTTATCATCTTTTTGTTGAGATGTCAACTCAATTTTCATGATTATTACTTGTTTGGTGGAAAAGATTGTAATTTTTATATTTATTCATTTTTGTGCGACTAAAATTGTTTTCCGTTCAACTAAACGAGTCATAGAATTTATAGTTCTGAAGTTATCAAGTTCCAGGTCTTCATTGTCAATAGTAATTTGAAACGCTTGTTCGATAAATAAAACAAGTTGCATTGCAAACATGGAATTGACAAAACCAAGGGCAAAGATATCTTCATCTAACTGCAAATCATGATTTCGGAAAAATCGGGATAAAAATTCTCTAATTTTTACTTGTATTTCTGACATTTTTCAATTTGCCTTGATTTTCAGAATGACTAAGGACTTTGTTTTAATATCCAATTTCAGATTGCTCCATTGTAAGTATAAAAACCTTGCCCACTCTTGCGACCAAACAACCCGGCATTTACCATTTTTTTCAGTAATTGACAGGGTCTATATTTGCTGTCGTTGAAACTTTCATACAAAACTTCGATAGAAAAAAGAATCGTATCCAATCCAATTAAGTCAGCAGTTTCTAGAGGACCCATCTTGTGCCCAAAACAACTTTTAAAAATTCTATCCACTTCTTCCACTGAAGCAACTTGGTCTTGTAGCAAGAAAATTGCTTCATTAATCATCAACATGAGAACTCGATTAGAAACAAAACCTGGCGCATCATTGACAAGGATGCTTTCTTTACCCATCTGAGCCAGTAATTCTTTCGCTGTTGAGATTGTTTCATCAGATGTGTGATACCCGCGAATCATTTCAACCATCGGCTTCATGGGAACCGGGTTCATGAAATGCATACCAATCACTTTATCAGCACGCTTAGTTAATGAAGCAATGCGAGTAATTGGAATAGCAGATGTATTAGCTGCAAATATAGTTTGTTCTGAACAAATCGCATCAAGCTGTGCGTATACTTTCTCTTTAATATCCCACTTTTCGGTGACATTTTCAATCACAAATTCTGTATCTTCAAGAAATTTATAATTTGTAGAAAATTTAATTCTTTGAAGAGTGGTATCAGGATCGTCTACTTTTTCATTTTTATTGAAAAAACCTTGAAAACGGATATTATTTCTGATTTGTTTGTTAGCAGCTGACAAAATCTCTTCGGAAATATCTACTAAAATTACGTGATGACCGCTCTGGGCGAGGCTTTGAGCTAACCCAATTCCCATCACACCTGCTCCGACAACACCGACAGTTTGGATTTTCATAATTTTATCCTGCAATGACTAACTTTTTCGATCTAGTTTGACAATTGCACATTAAGAGTTTTGTTAATTTCTCCAGTTACACTTGTTTCGTTTCTAGATAATTGTTCTAACTCTTCTATGAGAATTTCTTCAATCACCAAAGCTAATTCATCAATAGTGGGAGCTTCAAAAAGAGAACGAACAGGTAGTTCTATTTGAAAAGTTTTGCGAAGCTGAGAAATAAGTACAGTTCCCGTCAGAGAGTCTCCCCCTAAAGCAAAAAAGCTGTCATGAATACCTACTGGCTCTATACCCAGTAACTCTTGAAAAACTTCAACTAGTTTTTGCTCTACATCATTACTAGGAGCAATGTATGCATTTTTTAGGTTCGGTCTAGAGTGACCAGAAGATAAATTAACTGTTTGGGCAGTATTTTTTTGTTGTAAAGGCTTTAATTTAATCCATTGGTTAATTCTAGATTGTAAATTACCAGTTGAGACAACTATTTGATGATATTGACTCCATACAAGAATCCGTTCAAGGGCATTGATACCTTCTAAAGGTTCGATGGCGAATTCAGCCAAAGTTGTATTAGCAGGTATTTGTGAATTGCCTATTGCAAATCGCCATGTATCCCAGTTAATGCTCATCCAAGGAACAGGATTTATCTGATTATGCTGGTAAGCAAAAGTATCCATGAATAGACTGGCTGCTGAGTAGGTAACAGAGCCTAATCCTCCTACAACTGAGGTTAAGGAAGACATTAATAGACAAAAATCAAGCTTTTGGAACTGCAAAACTTCTTCTAATACTAAGAGTCTTTGTATTTCTTGCTGAAGTTGCTGTTGACATTCTCTTGGGTCTATCTCTACGATGGGGCTAAATAACTTATCTGTGGGTATTTTAGTTGTGTGGAATACCCCATTTATTTGACTAAACTTATTTTGTACTAAATTTACCACATCAGCGCTTTCGATTAAGACTTCTGCGCCCAGATTCTCCAGTTCTTGTACTTTCCGTATCTTGCAGCTGATGTTATCTTGCTCATCGTGAGCTGTCAGCCACTCTGACCAATCCTGTCGGTTGGGAAAATCCTCAGCTTCTAAAAGCAGCAGTTTTGCCTGTACTGTCTTTGCTAAATGTTCAGCTATTACAAGTCCTATATCTTTCAGTCCACCAGTAATTAAGTAGACTCCTTTTTCTCTAAACCTGGGTGTATCCGAGACGTTTGCATCTAATTGGACAGACTCAAAGGTTTGCACCCAACGTTCCAAGCCACGGTAAGCAATAACTGAATCAGAGGAATTGACTTTGAGTTCCGTCACTAGTTGATTGACAAATTTCTCTTCTTGCCAATTTTCTGGTAAGGGAATAGTAATATCAATGCTACGACATTTAATATTTAAATATTCCTGTGGGATGACCTTAACAAGTCCAAGTACAGTTGCTTTTTCTGGACAGACATTTTCAACTCCAGTTACAGCTTGCATATTGTTGGAGATAACTACAAGCTGTAACTCATTAATATAGTTCTGTTTTTCTAGCGCCTGTGCCAACAATAACAAACTTTGGAATCCTTCTGTTGTGTTAGAATTTGCAAATTCTGACTGGGTTACACTCCACAGATGAATAATTCTTTGTGGTATTAAGTCTTGAGCGCGAAGTTCTTTGAGTAGCGTATTGTAATCATCTTGTTGTTGAGGCGCTATTGTATATGCACATTTACCCAGATGCTCTCTTGAAGATTCACTCGTAGTCTCAAATTGTTTTCCAATTCTGACGGTAATTACATCATGACCTTCAAGTTGGAGTCGCTTCACGATTTGAGCGCCTAATCCATACTCATCAACAAATATTAACCAGCGTTCTGCTTGTTTCACCTGACCGTTTGATTGTGGTGGTAGCGAACGTTTCCATGAAGGGATGTAGAACCAGTCAGCAATGTTAGACTTTTTGCCAAATGAAACTTCATGCGTTTTGTCGGCTTCAAGTAATGCTGTAAAAGCTGCTGGTGCTTTGGGCGTTGTTTGTGTAGTAGCCTGAGCGACAATTATGTGGTCTGTAAAAGGTGCGAATTCTGAAAAGGCTGTCACCTGCACAAAACCATGAGATTTGAGTTCTTGTTGCCACTGCTCTTTGGATAAAAAGGGATTGCACATGTTACGATCGCTTTCTAAATCCTCTATCGGATTCATCAGCAGCGCGTCAATGAACTCAAATTCCAAGCGTGGTTGAGTTGTTTCCCAAAAAAGAAGTAAACCTCCAGGAGCGAGTAAAGAGCGAATGCGCTCCAGAGTTTCTCCAATATTTCGAGCAACGTGCAACACTTGGAAAGCTACAATTACATCAAAGCTGTGGCTTGAGTATCCTTGTTCTTGTAGCGATCGCTCAAGGTCTAGCAATTGGTATTCAATAAATGGATAATCGCTAAATTTCTTCTTAGCTGCATTCAGGAAGAAACCTCCCACATCGGTGAAGGTATAATTAGTTTTGTCTGATGGCAATATAGGTAATAACTCTGCCGTGCCAGTACCAGTTCCAGCGCCAAGTTCTAAAATTCTGAGATTCACTTGAGGAGGTAGTGCTTTTGACACTTGTTCTAAGCATACCCGCATGATTGAGTTGTAGTACTTATTTTCAGGCAATTGTTGGACTGAAAATTCTCCTGACTTTAATAAGGTGGAAACATGGAACTCTAATGGTTCTTTTTTACCAGTCAGCAGAGCTACCATATTTTCGCCATACAGTAGCAGCAAATCTATTTGTTGCGGTGTGTCTGTCCATTTGGTTCTGACTTCTACCAAAAGCTTATTAACAAAGTCTATTGATATTGGTAAAAAGTTAGTAAACAGTCCTTGTTCTTCATGTAACTGACCTTGCTCTACCAATATTTCTAGCCATCGACTGAACAATTCTTTATAGGAAGGAATAATCTGACATTGGTCAAATAACTCTTCTAAAAAATACTTTTTAGTGGGATTGCTAAAAGCTCCTAAATGTGCTGTTGTAAGATTAATATAAGCAATACATAAACGATCTAAACACTCTCTTTTTTCTTGAGCAATTTGCTCGTCAAATTCCAAAGCTCCTGTATTAGCTTGGAGTTGACCAGCTTCTACTAAAGATTTCCAAAGCTCTGATGCTGTTAACTTGGGCTGGAAATTTATTTGTACAGGTAACAATTTTTGTGGTTCAATCCAATATCTTTGTCGCTCAAAGGGATATGTTGGTAAGGGAAGGCGATGTCGGCGCTCATGGGTATGAAATCCCGACCAATCTATCTTGATTCCCTCAAGCCACAGTTGTCCTAATGTGTTGAGGATAAACACAACGTCAGATTGTCGCTCATAAGCATAGCGCAGCGAGGATAATATTACTTTGCGATCGCCAGGAACATTATCTAAGCATTGCATTGCTAAACTGCTTAATGCTTGTCCTGGCCCCACCTCTAATAAAATTGGACTGTGTTTTGTCCATAACTGATTTACTCCATCAGCAAAGCGCACGGGTTGGCATAGATGCTGTGTCCAGTAGCTGGGATTTGTGGCTTGCTCTGCTGTAATCCAAGTTCCGGTAACGTTAGATATATAAGGAATTTGCGGTGGTTTGAGGCTGATAGTTTGCACTAGTTCGGTGAAAGAGTCAGCGATCGCCTCCATCATGTAAGAATGAAAGGCATGGGAAGTCTGCAATTGCCGACAGGCTAACCCCTTAGCGCTCAACTCGCGTGCCAATTCCTCTACAGCCTGTGTAGTTCCCGCAAGCACACACTGAAATGAGCCATTGATTGCTGATAAGGAAAGGTTTCTATTCAAGAAAGGTTGTACTTCTTCTTCTGTTAAGGGAACTGCTAGCATTGCTCCCCCTGGCAACTCTTGAATCATTTGCGCTCTTTTGGCAACAAGAGTAATTGCATCTTCTAGAGACAACACTCCGGCTATTGTTGCTGCGGTATATTCACCGATGCTGTAACCAATCATTGCTACTGGACGAATGCCCCAGGATATCCATAATTGAGCTAAAGCATACTCAATGGCAAACAGTGCTGGCTGAGTGAGATAGGTTTGATTTAGTTTTTGGGCAGCGGGATCTGGTGATTGGCGATCGCGACCAAGCATTTGGCGTAAATCTATACCTGATTTTTCTTGGGTTGTTTCGGTTGTTGAATGGGAAGTAGGATAAATAACTTCTTTGAGATTAAGACCTAAAAGGGGTTCAAACAACGAGCAACAGCGATCGAGGTGTTCTTTAAAAGTTGGTTCAGCTTGGTATAATTCAGAACCCATGTTGACATAATGAGTTCCCAAACCAGTAAACATAAAGACTACTGGGCGCTCATTCATATCTTGAGTGCTAGTTAGGACTCGTTTGGGATTTTGGAAAGCTGCGATCGCATCTTCAGTATCTTGACAAACAACTGTCCGCCGATGACTCAAACCATGTCGCCCGACTTGCAATGTATAAGCGACATCTGCAAGGTTAAGTTCTGGGTGCTGTTGCAGGTGATTAACCAAATTTGTAGTCGCCGTCTCTAAAGCAGAGTCAGTTTTGGCAGAAACTACCAGCAATTGATACTTTCTCCCCTGCTCCCCTGCTCCCCTGCCCCTCTGCTCCCCTCCAGGCGCTTCTTCTAAAACAACATGAGCATTAGTCCCCCCAAGACCAAAAGAACTGACCCCAGCGCGGCGTGGTGTTCCGTTTGTTTGCCATGCAGATAGTTGGGTATTAACGTAAAAAGGACTGTTGGCAAAGTCTATTTCGGGATTGGGTTCTTCAAAGTACAAGCTGGGTGGTATTTGTTGATGCTTTAAAGCTAAAACAGTTTTAATTAAACCCGTCACCCCAGCAGCTGTATTCAAATGGCTGACATTAGGTTTGACAGAACCGATCGCACAAAAACCTTTCTTACTGGTCTGGGCACGAAATACTTTTTCTAGCGCTCGAATTTCAATCGGATCGCCCAAGGCTGTACCAGTGCCATGAGTTTCAATGTAGGTAATGGTATCAGGATCAAATCCTGCGATCGCTTGGGCTTGGGCAATAACCTCTGCTTGACCTGCAACACTCGGTGCTGTGTAGCTTACTTTCACTGCACCATCATTATTAATAGCTGAACCTTTAATTACCCCATAAATATAGTCGCCATCCGCTACGGCATCCTCTAATCTCTTTAAGATCGCAATACCCACGCCTCTGCCAAAAGGGCCACCAGTAGCTTTAGCATCAAAGGCGCGAGTGTGAGCATCAGCAGAAGCCATCCCGCCAGTTTGATAGAAATAACCTTCTACTTGGGGAGTTTGGATCGCGATACCACCAGCCAGTGCCATATCGCACTGGTAACTTTGCAACCCTCGGCACGCTAGATGAACAGCTACTAAGGAGGTGGAACAAGCTGTACCAACACTAATACTCGGCCCTTTTAAATTTAACTTGTAAGAAGTTCGTGTAGATATAGAATCCTTATCATTGCCAAGGGCAATTTGCATATTCAGCGATTTGAGCAAGCCAGGGTGTGAGGCGAGATTATTCAGCAGGTAAGTACTTAGATTGCCCCCAGCATATACACCAATCAGGTTATTGTCTGTTTTTGGATCGTAACCAGCATTTTCTAAAGCTTCCCACGCACACTCTAAAAAAATTCGCTGTTGTGGGTCGAGAATCTCAGCTTCTCTAGGAGAGTAGCCAAAGAATGAAGCGTCAAACATCTCGATGTCTTCTAGCACAAACCCAGCTTTTACATAGTTAGGGTCTTGCAAACAAGTTGGATCTACGCCTTGTGCGATTAATTCTTCATCGCTGAAGGATGAAATAGACTCTACACCGTTGCACAAATTCTGCCAAAACTGAGCCACATTTTTGGCTTTGGGAAACCGACCTGCCATGCCAATTACGGCTATTCCTTTCAATCGATTACTCATACACTCTCCTCCTGAGTTTCATCAGCTCCATTTCTTCTTCAATTGCTGCTTCTTGCCTTTTGGCACGCTCTTGGGCTTGCTCGAAGGCTGGCTGTTGATTTTGTGTCTGGCTGAGATATCCTGCCAAGACATTGATGGTGGGATATTCAAATAAGTCAGCTGTGGAGATATCACAGTTTAAAGCAGCCTGCAATTTACTGCGTACCTGTACCATGAGAAGTGAATCGCCACCTAGCTCAAAGAAGTTATCGTGGATACCTACTTGTTCGCTACCCAGGAGTTCTTGCCAGATCAGAGAGATTTTTTGCTCGATTTCGTTTCTGGGAGCAATATAAGTAGTACTCAGTTCTGGTCTTGAATACGTTGGTTTTGAGAGGTTATCTTTGTTTGTAGCTTCTGGATTGGGTGAGTAATTCACGAGATCCGGCTTGATTTGAAGTCGGAAATCATGGGTTGAGACCAAAACTTGGGAAAGCGTATTTTCCAGAATCCGGTTGAGAGCTTCTATCCCCTCAGCAGGTGATAACCCTTGCTCAAGCAGTTGTTTTTGATAGGTTTGGGCAGGTGTGACAGATTTTTTCGGCTCTCTAGGACTGAAAGCTACGGATACTTTAGTGTCTTTGTTTTCCCCAATAGATAGGGAGTCTTGATTTTCCAAAGATACAACAATCTTACCAATATGCTTTGCTCTTGCCATCTCTTCAAAAGCACGAGCCACGGAATCAATAGCAAAGACCTGATAAGGCAAGGGTTGAAAATTTCTCTGGTGGAAATGTTGTACTACTTCGCGCCACAGGTCGCTAAAGTTGGGAAGTTGTCGGTCTACGTTAATAGCAAAGAACGATAAGCATTTTGCAAAGACTTTTAGACCTAGTTGGCTGTTATTGAGAATATCCCGCTTACCAATTTCTAGAAAGCGTCCGTAAGGTGCTAATACGTCTAGACTTTTGGTCAAGAATTCTCCGGCAAGGGAATTCAAAACTACATCTACACCCTTGCCATGCGTGCGTTGCATCACTTCGTCAGCAAAAGCGACAGACCTAGAATCAAAGACATACTCAATCCCAATTGAATGCAGAAACGCTCGTTTCTCTGGATTACCTGCCGTGGCGAAGATTTCTGCTCCTATCCACTGAGCAATTTGAACTGCCGCCATGCCGACTCCACCAGCCGCAGCATGAATGAGAACGCGATCGCCTTTACTCAACCGACCCAATTGCATCAGGGAATAGTAAGCTGTAGTAAAGGCTACGGGAATTGTTGCCGCTGCTTCTAAACTCAAATGTTTGGGTTTAAGTGCAACTGACAAAGCAGAAGTTGTGAGGAATCGGCTAAAGCAACCATCGCCAAAGGCAATCACTTCATCTCCAATTTCAAACCCCTCAACGCCTTCTCCTAATGCAACTATTTTTCCAGCACACTCCAAACCGAACTTGAGATCGGCATCAGTTGGCATAGGAAGCATTCCTAGAGCCAGAAGTACTTCTTTAAAGTTAAGACCAGTTGCAGCCACCTCAATTTCTATCTCTCCTCGTCCTGGTTGCTGTCGCGATCCTGATTGAAATGTCAAAGTATCTAAAGTGCCAGGAGAAGAAATTTGTAAACAAAAGTTTTGGCTTTCGGAAATAGGAGATTTTTTGGGGATGACATCTACTTTTCTCAAAGTATACTCTTCTATCTCAATTAATTCTCTCCCTTGGTCATCCATAATAGTGATATCAAATTTCAGAGTATCATTCCGAGATTTTTCATTTTTAGTGGATCTAATGTGACTGTATACTTTCTCAGGTAAAGATTCTCTAAACGTCAATTTTTTATAAGAAAATGGTAAATAAGCGCTTTTTTCTTTGATGCTCAGAAAACCAACGGCATTATCTAGTAAAGCCGGATGTAATTTATATAAATTAATATCGTTGGCAAATTGGCTAGGTATTTCTAGGATAGCTAAACCTTCATTTCTACCGAATTTTGCCTGTTTGAAGTTGTTCCATCTAGAGCCAAATTCTATATATCCTCCTTGAAGTTTAATTTCCCTTTCTGCATTGGTAATTTCCTGCTCGTTACATCTGGCGATAATTGCTTCAATGTCATATGGATTAGTAAATTCTGTTTCGATAAAGGCTATTTCTCCCCTAGCATGTTCTAACCATTTATCTCCCTCAGAGCTTGATTGGCTGATGATCGAGAATTCAAATTTATCTCCCTGTTTTTTCAACAGTGTCCGAACTTCTTTTTCTTCATCACCTTCTACTACTAAGGGCGTGAGAAAATATACTTCACTGATTTCTATTGGGCGATTTTCCCTATGCTTTTCAAAAGCAGCTCTAGCCATTTCCAGGTAAGCTGTTCCTGGAAGTGTGGCTTTTCCCATGACTATGTGTTCATTCAAAACCCAGTGTTTGATGACGCTAAATTTCGAGATATATATTTCTTGCTCTGAACTCTCCACTATGCATTGCTCAAATAATGGATGGTTCACTGCTTGAAATTGAGGTTTGACGATCTGGGATGGGGTTGATATATTTGCGGCTGTGGCTGCCATCCCAACTTCCTGCCAAGCAGACCAGTTAATAGATGTAGTAAATATGCTATCTCGATTACTCTTATAGTGAGCAAAAGCATCCAGAAAAGCATTAGCACTAGCATAATCTACCTGTCCTAATTCTCCTTGAATGGCCGTCATTGAAGAACACAAAACAAAGAAATCTAGCGGAGTATCCTGAAAAATACTATTAATAACTAGCGTTCCCTTCACTTTAGGAGCGAGAACCTTTGCTGTCATTTCTGCCGTTTTTAGCTGAATGATTCCACCTCCCGGAATCCCAGCGGCGTGAATTACACCATTGAACTTACCAAAATGCTCCTGCGCCTTTGCGATCGCATTTTGCATCTGCTCAATGTTAGTCACATCAGCACTCACTACCAAAATTTCTGCACCCAACTGTTCGAGTTTTTGGAGTTTTTGAATCTTGCAGCTAATACTATCTTGCTCACCATGAGCCTTCAGCCACTCTGACCATTCGTCTTTTGCCGGAAATGATGAACGTCCTGTGAGCAGCAATTTTGCCTTTACAGTCTTCGCCAGATGCTCCGCCAGCACCAGTCCAATGCCTCCCAATCCCCCAGTAATTAAATAAACCCCTTTTTCTTGTAATTTTGGTATTTTTGTAGAGGCTGGCTCCAAGGAAACAGGTTCAAATTGTTGTACCCAACGATGATTTCCTCGGTAGGCGATAACTGAGTCAGAAGATTGTGTTTGTAATTCACTCAGCAACTGGTCTATCAGTTTCTCTTGATGCCAAGATTGATTTGAGGGAGTAGTAATATCAATGCTGCGGCAACTGATATTTAAATACTCTTTTGGTATGACCTTCACAGGGCCAAGAATAGTTGCCTTTTCAGGATAAAGAATTTCATCTCCAGTCACTTCCTGCATGTTGTTGGAGATGACGGCTATTTGCAGTTGCTCGCTAAAATGATGTTTCCCAAGTGCCTGAGCGAGAAATAGCAGACTATAAAATCCTAAATCTTCTGTGTTAACTGCTGATTCTGTATTGTTAACAGGAGTGACATTCCATAAATGCACAATTGTGTTTGGGAATTTGTTTTCTGCTAAAAGTTCCTTGAGCAAAGCATCATAGTCATCTCGTTGTTGGGGATTTAAGGTGTAGTGGCGATCGCTTAATTTTCTCAACTCCGATCCTGTGCTGAGTGCGATCGCATCTCGACCTTGCAGTTTCAATCGGTTCACTAATTCTTCACCCAATCCGCACTCATCGGTAAACACCAGAGTGCAAGCCAAAACCGATTTTTCACTCTTGGGTTTTTCGGGTAGTGAAGAGCGTTTCCATGATGGGACGTAAAACCAGTCAGCAATATCTGACTTTTTACCCGTTACAGAGGCGATCGCCGTCTGTAAACTTGTCTTTACAACTGCTGGTTTTTGGTCATGAATCCAGTAACGCTGGCGCTCGAAGGGGTATGTTGGTAAGGGAAGACGATGACGGCGCTCATGAGCATAAAATCCTGACCAATCCACATTTACTCCAGATAGCCAAAGCTTGCCTAATGTGTTCATTAAGAACGCTACATCTGAGTGTTTTTCTTGAGGATGTCGTAATGAAGATAATGCGATCGGTTCTGAATGCTTTTTGGCAAAGGTAGATAAAGTATGCCCAGGCCCAACCTCCAGCAGGATGCGATTTGGCTCTTGCAGTAATGTAGAAATTCCTTCCGAGAAGCGAACACAGGAGCGTAAATGTTTCGCCCAATAATTTGGATCTGTGGCTTGCTCTGCCGTAATCCAAGTGCCCGTAACATTGGAAATAAAAGGAATTTTCGGGGGATTTAGTTTGACTTTACTGACTTCCTTCTCGAATGGCTCCAAGATGGTTTCCATCATCGGAGAATGAAAAGCGTGGGAGGTATGCAAACGCCGACATTCTATCCCTTGAAGCTGGTTTTGCAATGCATTTATAGCATCATCAGTTCCCGATACCACACACAAAGCTGGTGCATTACTAGCAGCTAAGGATAAATTTTCATTCAGTAAACCTCTAACTTCCGCTTCTTTTAGGGGTACAGAGAGCATTGCACCAGATGGAAGTTGTTGCATCAATCGCCCACGAGCAGCTACCAGTCTTAAGGCATCTTCAACAGACATTACACCAGCTAAACAGGCAGCGACATATTCCCCAATGCTATGACCAATCATCGCTTGGGCAGAAATCCCCCACGATATCCACAATTGAGCCAAAGCGTATTCTATGACAAACAATGCTGGTTGAGTGATGTCAGTTTGTTGCAGTTTTTCGGCTGCGGCTTTTGATTCTGACTCCTTGGGATAAATAACTGAACGCAAATCCAACCTCAAATGTGGTTGCAGCAATTGACAGCAAAAATCGACTTGTTCTTGAAAAACTGGCTCAGTCTGGTAAAGTTCTTTACCCATGTCTACATATTGAGCGCCCTGTCCGGGGAACATGAAAGCGATGGGGCGATCGCTATTTTCAACTAAGCGAGTCAAAACTCTTTGCGGATCTTGTAAGGCGCTGGCTGCATCCTCGATATCTTGGCACACCAGCACGCGACGATGATTAAATTCACCACGTCCTACTTGCAGGGTATGGGCAACATCCGCTAAGTTCATATCGGGATGTTGCTGGAGGTGATTAGCCAGATTTTCTGTTGCAGTTTCTAAAGCTGAGTCAGTTTTGGCAGAAAGTACTAACAACTGCCAGGGGCGAGAAGGGCTAGACGGTTCCAGCACTGGCGCTTCTTCTAAAATGACATGAGCATTAGTCCCACCAATACCCAAAGAACTCACACCAGCACGCCGAGGGGTACTTCCCGCTTTCCATTCTGTGAGGGTTGTATTCACATAAAAGGGACTATTGGCAAAATCAATCTGGGGATTTGGCTGCTCAAAATTTAAGCTGGGTGGTATCTGCTGATGTTTAAGGGCTAAAACTGTTTTAATCAGTCCGGCTATTCCAGCCGCCGCGTCTAAATGACCGATGTTTGTCTTCACTGAAGCGATCGCACAGAAGCCTTTTTTGTTGGTATTGCTACGAAAGACTTGCGAGAGTGCGGCAATTTCAATCGGATCGCCTAAAGCTGTACCAGTACCATGAGCTTCAATATAGTTGATTGTCTCAGGCTCAACTCCCGCCAGCATCATCGCTTCAGCAATCACCTCTGCTTGACCATTGACGCTAGGCGCTGTGTAGCCAACTTTACCAGAACCATCATTATTAATAGCTGAACCTTTAATTACAGCATGGATGCGATCGCCATCTGCTAGAGCATCACTCAATCGCTTCAGGACAATAATTCCTACACCATTACCGATAGTTGTTCCCTGCGCTTTCGCATCAAAAGCACGACAGTGACCATCAGGCGATAATGTGCCTCCGGGTTCGTACAGATAACCCGTTTTTTGCGGTACGTGGATAGAAACCCCACCGGCTAAAGCCATGTCGCATTGATAATTCAACAAACTTTGACAAGCAAGTGTGGTTGCAACTAGTGAGGTGGAGCAAGCTGTTTGAACTGTAATACTTGGGCCGGTAAGATTTAATTTATAAGAAACACGAGTTGTAAGGAAATCTTTATCGTTACCAATTACTGTTTGATAGCATTGGGCTGAACCCAGGCGATCGCGGTTTAAATCTAATGAATAATAGTTATTGAGGCTAGCACCAGCGTAAACTCCAATGCGACTGTCACATCTATTTGAATCATAGCCAGCATTTTCCAATGCTTCTAAAGCACACTCTAGAAAAATCCGGTGTTGGGGGTCAGTAATTTCTGCTTCTTTGGGATTAAAACTAAAAAATGACGCGTCAAATAAATCGATATCTTTTAATATGGCACTGGCTTTTACATAATTGCGATCGTTTAATATATTAGGAGCAATCCCATCAGAGACTACCTCTTCATTTGTGAAGATAGAAATTGACTCTACACCAGACTTTAAATTTTGCCAAAATTCCTCAATATTTCTAGCATCGGGAAAACGCCCTGCCATCCCAATGATGGCTATGGCTTCCATCGAATCATTAGTATCTGAGATACTCATTAGTTTTTTGCCCTTTTTTCATTAATAATTGTTTGATTTATGTCATATTTAAATTATTATTTAAGATAACTAAGATGAGAAAAAATTTGCCGTCGAGTATCTTTAAATGCTCTGCGTCCATGTAAAAATCTGGAATTATCAATCATTACTATGTCGCCAGTTTGCCACGGTATTACTCCAGTCAATCTATTCATTATTGTGTTGATTTCATCGATAACTACATTAGTAATCGGTGAACCATCTTCAAATGTTACTGTTTGGGGTTGTGCTTGTAAATAAGTAACCAAAAATTGTGGTAGAGAGCCAAAAAACTTTCCGAAAGCCGAGCTATTATATGTATCTAGCAAAGAGGACTTTATCTTATCCAAAGTTCCTTGTTTTTGATACCACGGTATGATGCTATTAGCAAATGCTTCTTTCCCAGAAGTTCTTGTTTTTACTACAGATGAGCAAATATATTCCATATGTATAGACTGGTCATCTCTGATAAAGTAATTTATTCCTTCAAACTCAGATAATGATCGCTTCGTATCATCAATAGTGGTATCTGAACCAAAAAATAACTTCCAGCTATCGACATCAAAATCAAACATAAACTTGATCTTTTTGTCAAGAAATAGTTGTTTTGACTGTTCACTTAACTCTTCCCAAACCTGTACACCATCCCAGAACAGAGTTTCACCATTTTTTGCTGCTGGTACAGCACAACAAAACCAAACAACGTCAGGACGAAATGGACTAACTGCATTCTCACAATGAGGAGGAACATAGTCAGTTCCATTGTCTACTAATTGGATAAATTTGTCTGGTGAATCAACAATTTGTCTTTGGGGATCTCGGACATATTTAGAACTAAATTTTCCCGAAAACTCTACCATTTGCTCATAATTAACCCCAAAACCTCGAAAAAGCAGAAGACCAAATAAATTGAACAGGTCTAATATTTCTTGAGTTGGTAGGCTAAGGATGTTTTCGCCTTGATCGCTAAAAATTATTTTAGCATCGGTAGTTCCAAATGTTGCTAAATTTATCATTTTAGTTATAATTTAAACTTTTTTCTTTTTTGAGTCATCAATAATTCTTTTCGCCTTTCAATCGCTTCCATTTGCTTATTTACTCGGTCGCGGACTGGTTGAAATAAAGTTTGTTTTTCTGGTTTTTGATTAAAGTATTGTGTTAAGGAGTTGATAGTTGGATTCTGAAACATTTCGATAATGGATATATTACAGTTAATAACTTCTTGTAGTTTGCTATTAACCTGAACCATCAATAGTGAATGACCGCCAAGGTCAAAAAAGTTGTCATTGACACCCACTTTCTCTAGATGTAGCACGTCTTGCCAAACAGTAGCGATCGCTCGTTCCATCTCAGAACGAGGAGCCACATAAACTTCTTCTAACTCCGGGCGATCGCCATCTGGCATTGGTAATGCTCGACGATCTACCTTGCCATTCGTCGTTAATGGCAGCGCCTTTAGCTGTACGAATACTGACGGCAGCATATATTCCGGTAGTTTTTCTTTAAGAAAGTTTCGGAGATTGGTGGTGGTAGGCGCTATATCAGTATTGGCAACAAAATAAGCCACCAAACTCTGATTCTTTGGTAAGTCCTCCCGCATTAACACTACTGCTTCTTGAACTTTTGGATGTTGTCCTAATAAACCCTCAATTTCTCCAAGTTCAATACGATAACCACGCACCTTTACTTGATGGTCAATCCGACCCAAAAACTCTAGATTTCCATCCCAACGATAACGAGCCAAGTCCCCAGTCTTGTACAATCGCGCTCCTGGCTCGTGACTAAAGGAATTTGGAACAAATTTAAGAGCTGTAAGTTCCGGTCGATTTAGATAACCTCGCGCTAAACCAGCACCGCCAATATATAGTTCACCCGGAACTCCAATCGGCACTGGCTGGTAATATTGGTCTAATATGTATAGCTGAGTGTTAGCTATTGGCTGACCAATAGGAACTGAGCTTGACTCAATTTCACCGTTGGGTACTCGATAAATACAACAGCCTACCACAGTTTCTGTTGGCCCATATTCATTTACCAACATCGTATCAGGTGCAAATGTCTTCCAGAAGCTGATGCTTTCTGTCAAGAGGTTTTCTCCCCCGATGATGAAAGCTCTAGTTATACCTGCTACTTCTTTTGACGATAATTGCCCAGAAAGTAATAATAGTTCGGCTGGTGTGATTTTAACCAGACTCAAGTTTGATTCTTGGCGAAGTGCATTCCCTAAAGACTCTATGCTTTGGTCTTCAGAAATAAGTTCCACCTGACGCCCAACTAGCAATGGTGAGAACAGGCTTGTGATAGTTAAATCAAAAGCCAGAGAAGAGTGAACGGTAGTTCCTTTACCTTGCTCAACTGTATATGCTTGAGTACACCAACTTAAGTAGTTGAGTAATCCCTGATGAGGAATTAATGTTCCTTTTGGTTTACCAGTGGAGCCAGAGGTGTAGATAACATACGCTAGGTTGGCGAAATCTGTCTTGCAAATAGGGTTTTTTGAAGATTCTTGAGCAATTTCTTTCCAGTTCAAGTCTAGACAAATTACCTTAGTGTTATCAGTTGGCAATTTCTCTATCAACCCCTGCTGAGTTAGCAGTACTGGACTCTGGGTGTCTTCTAAGATAAAGGCTAAACGCTCTTTAGGATGTGCAGGATCTAAGGGTAAGTAGGCTCCACCAGCTTTTAAAATACCTAACACTGCAACTACCATTAAGGGCGATCGCTCTAGACAAATTCCCACCAATACCTCTGGTTTTACTCCCAGCGATCGCAAATAATGCCCTAGTTGATTCGCTTTGGCGTTGAGTTCCCGATAGGTTAATTGTTGATTTTCAAAGACGACTGCAACAGCATCTGGTGTTTTCTCTACCTGTGCTTCAAATAGTTGATGAATGCACTTGTCTTGTGGGTAATCTGTCTTGGTATCATTCCACTCAACTAATAATTGCTGTACTTCAGATGGTGTTAGTAATTGCAAGTCTGAAATGCGTTGTTGGGGATCGCTAACTATGCTTTCTAGCAAAGTCTGCAAGTGTCCCAGCATCCGAGTAACGGTATCTACATTAAACAAATCTGTATTGTACTCGCAAGTCGCAATTAACCCTTGCTCGGAATCCTCCATAAACAATGTCAAATCAAACTTAGATGTCCCGTTGTAACCTTCCTCATAAGTCACTGATACATCCGATAGGCTTATATTGGGTTTTGGAACATTTTGGAGAACGAACATGACTTGAAATAGTGGATTGTAACTTAAGTCTCTATTTGGCTGTAGCTCCTTTACTAACTTTTCAAAAGGTAAGTCTTGATGAACATAAGCCTCTAAAGCTGTAGACTTCACTCGTGCTAATAACTCCTGAAAACTTAGGTCGCCAGAAAGGTCTGTACGCAGAACTAAAACATTGACAAAAAGTCCTATTAATAATTCAACTTCTGCTCTGTTGCGATTGGCGATTGGCGAACCTACTAAAATATCAGTCTGACCTGTATAGCGATACAGCAAGGTTTTGAAGGCTGTAAGCAAGGTCATAAACAGAGTTACTCCTGCATGACGGCTCAAATTCTTTAGCTCTTTTGTCAGAGTTTGGGAAAGAACTAATTTCGCTTGAGCGCCTTTGAATGTTTGAACTGGCGATCGCGCCCGATCGGTTGGTAAATTCAGTACAGGTAGCTCACCCTGCAATTTTTGTTTCCAATAAGTCAATAACGGTTGAATACGTTCGCCATCAAGCCATTTTTGTTGCCAATTGACAAAATCTCTATACTGAATAGCTAATTCAGGAAGTGGTGTACCCCTTTGGGGAAGCAAGCTAGCAAGAGCGTCTGTCTGCGACACGCTGCGCGAATGCAGAGAAAGTTTGCCTGTTGAGAATGCTTCATATAGTGCAGTTAGTTCTTTAATCAGAATACCGATAGACCAACCATCTGCAATTATATGATGCAGAGCGATCAACAATTGATAACTTTTATCATTTAATTGTAAAATTTTAGTACGCAAAAGCGATTGAGCAGATAAGTCAAATGGCTGCTGTGCGAGTTCTATAGCCAAACGTTGGGCTTCTTGGGTACGCTCATTTTCTGATAGTACACGCAAATCTTCAACCGCTAAAGTTAAAGGTACAGCTTGATTGATAACTTGAATGGGTTGTCCATCTGACACTGTAAAGCTTGTACGTAAAACTTCGTGTCGTCTAACAATTTCGTTAAGACTGTCTTGCAAGATTGCTAAATTAATACAGCCTTTGAAGCTAATAACTATAGGAATGTTATATGTAGGACTATCGGGATTTAACTGATTGATAAACCACAATCCCTGCTGGGCAAAAGAGAGAGGATTAATAGATGTATTTTTCTCTTGTTGAGTAAGAGATATTGAGGGTATTGCGTCTGTTGTCAGTTGAGCGAGGATTTTTGTAGCTAGCGATCGCGTATTCATCCCTTCAAAGAAATCTGCTACGGATACTTCTACCTCTAAATCAACCTCAATCCGGTTTTTCAACTCAAACACTTTTAAAGAATCAAGTCCCAGAATACTTAATGGTTCTTGAGGATTGATATCATCTGGTGCGATCGCCAGTACTCTCGCTTCCTGTTCAATCAAATATGTTTCTAGAAGTTTTTGACATTCCCTTGGGGAAAGCGCCAAAAGTTCGGAACGCTGTAATCGAGTTTCCTCTGTGAGAATATTGCTAATTTTGAGAATGTTGCTGACAAGTACATTCAGTTCACCATTCTGAAACTGGGCGCGAGTTGCACGACGTTGAATTTTACCACTGGAAGTCTTGGGAATACTACCGGGTTTAATCAAAACCACAGCATAAACTTGGACTTCATGTTCTTCAGTTACAGCTTGGCGAATTGCAGATATAACTTCTTCTAAATTTGGCTTGGCGCGAAAATTCAATTCTTGGACGATTACCAGCCGTTCTTCGTTGTGAACCTCGACTGTAAATGCGGCGCTAGCACCAGAATTTAAAGATGAATGGCTGCGTTGGGCGGTTAATTCTATATCCTGTGGGTAAAGATTTCTACCGCGAATAATAATTAAATCTTTGGCTCTACCTGTAATAAATAGCTCGCTATTTTCTAAAAAACCTAAATCTCCCGTCCGCAGAAAAGGGCCTACACCGGTGTCAGATAGATAAGCATGGAAAGTTTCTGCTGTCTCTTGATAACGATTCCAATAACCTTGACCAACACTCGGCCCAGATACCCAGATTTCCCCAATTTCACCAGGTTTACAACTACTGAGTGTTTCTGGATTAGCGATCGCTACTTCCAGTTGTGGTATAACTCGACCACAACTAACAAAATAATAGACATCTTTACTACTCTGGGACTGGGTACTGGGTACTGCGTACTGGGAAGGAAATTCTTTTAAAGCCTCCACTTCACTCGGCTTTAATATTTGGTTCGAGTCTGAGTCTGAATCCTCATGCAAATCTTTCCGTTCCCCAGTCCCCAATCCCCGCTCCCCATCCCCAGTCCCTAGTCCCCAATCCCCAGTCCCCAATTCAACTACCCGATTAGATTCTAATGCAGACTTCTGGACTGTTTTGATTATCGGTGATGTCGCCTTCTGCACCCCAGAAACCATCAGAGTTGTTTCAGCCATCCCGTAACAAGGGTAGAATGCTTCTTTACGGAAACCACAATCGGCAAAAGCTGCTGCGAACCGCTCTAAAGTATCATACCGAATCGGTTCCGCGCCGTTAAATGCCACACTCCAACTACTCAAGTCAAGAGTTTCTTTTTGTTCAGGAGTAATTTTTTGAGTACATAACTCATAGGCAAAATTAGGGCCTCCACTGGTTGTGCCTTTGTAGTGAGATATAGCCTGTAACCAACGGTAAGGACGTTGAAGAAAGGAAGTTGGAGGCATAATGATGCAAGGAAAACCTCCATATAAAGGTTGCAATATTCCTCCAATCAAGCCCATATCGTGATACATTGGCAACCACGTCACGAACTTACTTTCTGGAGAATGCTCCATAAATTGGTAAGTTGTGTCAGCATTGTGCAGTAGGTTCCCATGACTAATCATTACACCCTTGGGTGTCCCTGTAGAACCAGAGGTGTATTGCAGAAAAGCTAAAGTATTTCGATCGATAGAGGGTTCTTGCCAATTATCTTCTATTCCCTCTGGAAGATTATCAGTAGTTAGCCACTGTAAGGATTCTAAGTCAGTCTTTTGTGTCATTAAAGATCGCACATTCGGCAGGATTTCTGTTGTAGTCAGAGCGATCGCTGCTTGTGCATCTATAGAGATAGCTTTTATTCTTGGTGTATTGCGCTCATTTCGAGGGGGATATGCAGTTATAGCCACAACTCCTGCATATAAGCAACCAAAAAAAGCAACTAAAAAATCTAGTCCTGCGGGATAAAGTAGTAAAGCACGTTCCCCAGTCAAACCCAATGCTTGTAATTGAGCAGCTATTTGGCGCGATCGCCTATCTAATTCTTGATATGTTAGCGTGATTTGTTCTGTCTCCCCATCTAACAAAAAGGTAAAAGCATCTCTATCTGGTTGCGTAGAGCTTCTTAAGCGTAGTAGTTCGACAACTGTAGAAAAATTGCCAACAACATCAAATAAGCTATGAGAAAAACTATGCATTTTTATTTTCAACTCAACGCCATGTACAACTTATTTTTTATAAGAAAATCAATTAAACAAACATACTCTTAAAGAATTCCATAAAATAATTGAGTTTTCCAGCAGAGATTGTATGGGATAAATAATGAGGTGCAATGTTGAAAAAAACTGACATCATATTCTTTTGCAATAAAAAATCTTGAATTTTCAGCTCATACCAAAATGATAATGATATATTCTTATCTACTGCGGTAACATGATGCCACCAAAAAGGAGGTATGTAGAGTATTTCTCCTGGTTGAAGGATAACTTCTATTTTTTCTTGCCAAGGAAACTTCGGAAATAATTCCAAATTCAAGAGGTCAGGATTTACCTTACTATTAAATCCTACACCAGAAGGACTATCAAGAGGTGGATAGAATGACAAATAATTTGAAGGTGGATATAAAAGTATTCTTTTTCTTCCTCGAATTTGAGCAAAAATATTATGTAGTGGATCGAAGTGAAGGTTAGTAGTTGAAGAAAATTTTGTACTTGAAAAACCATACCATAGTATAACAAATGCCTTTCTGTTCAAGTATTCTGGATAAGTTACATCTCCAACAATTTCCGGAAAACGCTCTTCAAAATATGCCTCAGATAAATAACATTCTAAATTACGATCTTCTAGATGGTTATTTATATAATCCTTGAGTTTAATTTCTTTTTGAGGCTCATAGCCATCTTCATTAGCAAAGTTTTTATGATCGTACCAAAAATCTTTTTGATAAAATCTTACTGGAACCATATTATCTCCACAGTGTTTTATCAGATAATCATTAGACCAATTCTGACAAGCACCCCAATGTTGAGCAACATCTTCAATTATAAAAGGCTGAAATTGTTTACATGTCTCGGAAAATTGCTTTGTACTAGGATTTTTAATTTTTAAAATTGACTCACTAGCTTGAATTTGCATAGAAACTCCAATCTCCTTACTTTAATTGAAAGTTTTACACTGGTTATTAGATATTGCCATCTAGAATGAATGTTAGGTTTTTATTTATGAATTATCAGAGCAATTTATTGGCTGATGTCCTTTTTTGGAGTTCAAGTTAATATCACGGACTTATCTAATAATCAGGCACTTTTCCCAGTCAAACCTAATACTTGTAATTGAGCAGCTATATTTATGCGATCGCCTATCTAAATTCTTGATATGTTAACGTTGTTTGTTATGTTTCACCATCTAACAAAAAGGTAAAAGCATCTCTATTGGACTGCGTAGAGCTTCTTAAGCCCAGTATTTCAACAACTGTAGAAAATTTGCCAACAATATCAAAGAAGTTATAAAAATATTTATCCATTTCTATTTTCAACTTCCTTAATACAATGTACAATTAATTTTTATTACAAAAGCATCAATCAAACATCTTCTTAACAAATCCCAACGCCAGATTCTTGAGATTTCCAGCAGTGACTGAATGAGATAAATAATGAGGTGCAATATTTAAAAAAACTGACAATATATTTTTCTGCAAAAATAAATCTTGAATTTTCAGAGCGTACCAAAATGATAATGATATATTATCGTCTACTGCGGTAACATGATGCCACCAAAAAGGAGGTAGATAGAGTATTTCTCCCGGTTGAAGTACAAATTCTATTTTTTCTTGCCAAGGGAATTTCGGAAATAATTCCAAATTCAAGAGATCAGGATTTACCTTACTACCATATGCTGCGCCAGAACCATCCTCAAGAGGTGGATAGAATGACAAATAATTTGAAGGTGGATATAAAAGTATTCTTTTTCTCCCTCGAATTTGAGCAAAAATATTATGTTCTGCGTCAAAGTGAAGGTTACTATTTGAAGAAAAATGTTTACTTGATAAACCATACCACAACATAACATATGCCTTCCTGTTGAAGTATTCTGGATAGGTTACATCTCCAACAAGTTCAGGGAAACGTTCTTCAAAAACTGCCTCATTTAAATAACATTCTAAACTATAATCATTCTTGTTTTTAGTAACTCTATCTTCGATTTGGTTATTTATATACTCCTCTAATTTCATTTCTTTATGAGTTTCGTAACCATTATAATAAGCAAAGTTCTTATAATCATTCCAAAACCCTTGTTTAAAAAACCTTACAGGAACCAGATTATTACCACACTTTTTTATCAGATAATCATTTGACCAATTATTACAAGCATCCCAATCTTTAGCAACATCTTCAATTATAAAAGGCTGATATTGTTTCCATATCTCTGAAAATTGCTTGACACTAGGACTTTTGATTTTTAAAATCGATTTACTAGCTTGAATTTGCATTTTCAATCTCCTTACTTTAAATGAAAATTTTACGCTGCTTATAGATATTGCTATTTAGAGTGAAGTGGGGTTTTCATTCATTTATGAATTATCAGAGCAATTTATTGGCTGATGTCTTTTTCTGAAGTTCAAGTTAATATAACGGACTTATCTAATAATCAGGCACTTTTCCCAGTCAAAGCCAATATTTGTAATTGAGCAGCTATATTTATGCGATCGCCTATGTTTTTTCCCAAAAACCATTGATTTAAGATTATATAATAACTCTGTAATTAGACTATTGCGAAAGGGATGGCTTACGACAAACAACGCAAAGCCGATCATCTGTTTTGTAAGCGTCTCCAAAATCTTTGCTATTATAGTCATTGATTTCTATGAAACCCACATTCTCTAAAGCCAATTTAATTTCTGATAAAAAATAATCTTTTTCTAGGATAGTACTGTCTGAACGCTTCCAAATTCCATTTATTAATTCAAACGTGGTAACTTCAATTTTGCGTATCCTTTCTTCTGGATTGTATTTGGATCTTTCAATATAAACAAATTTCTCATTGACAGTATAACCTTCTAAAAATTGAGGTTCACCATCATGCAAGCCAAGATCCTTGACAGTAAAACGATCCGAATCTTGAGGTTCACTATCATGCGATATAATGTCTGCACTTGCCATGCTGAATACAAACAGAGCATTATCATGCATCGCTGTATATATGTTTTGGAAGACAGTTGTCAATTCATCAAGATTCAGGAAGAAGCTGAAAACGTTTTTTGAATAAACTGCATCATAGGTGGGAGGTGACTTAAAGTTACGTATATCACCAAGGATAAATTCAGCTTCAGGTACGCTTGTTCGAGCAAAACGCAACAGTTCCTCAGAAACATCAAGTCCAGTAGCTTGATAACCTTTGATTTGAAGCTGTTGGACTATTTTTCCATTAGAACAACCAATATCGAGAATATGTGCTCCTTTAGAGAGATGTTTTAGTAGTAACTCCTCTAAAACTGGGATCACCAACTCTGCATCTGAACTAAGTAATTTAAATACAGAAGCAATAGGCTCGTGATTTGCATCATTTTTGACTAAAGACATATGTTTGTTTTTTCTGTAAAAGTTTAATATTGAATAATTTAAGAATTATCATTGAGATTAGCTAAAAAAGCTTATGCAGATAATCCTTCAACTTTTTCCAACGCTGCTCAATCATTTCTGCTTGCTTACCTGGCATAATCAATTGCACCAAAAAGTCAAGCATTGGCAACTTTACAGGAAATTTTGCTCCTAATCGAGACACTAATTTAGTTGCAATCCTGGCCCCTCCTGCCAACTCGGATTTCTCACTTGTCAGAAATCCGGGTTAATTGTTGTTGGCGTTTTAAGTAAGGATTATGGACGACTACCTAAAACTTCGGAGATATTCATCTGTGTTCCCATGATTCGTATCATGGTTCGACGGCTGCCATAATTTTTAGCTATCTTTATTATTGCAAGTAATTTTTATTTACCCTTGATTACATTATCGAGAATTAGTTGCTTTAGCAAGAGAGTTTTTATAGATAGTCTTTATCAAAAAATAGTTTAATATTAGCTTTGCTTATGTAATTTTATTTATGTAGGATGACGAGCAATATACTTTTAAAATCTCATCTCAAAACAGATATCTAAGTTTTACATAGGGCTATATCAACTATCATTTTCGCCCTATTTGAGGCAAATTCGTAATGAATAAGGCTATTTTGGTTTTGGGAAATACTTGTTTGGAAGGTAGTTTTGGCTACTAGTACAATCTATAATTAGATATCAAGCAAACATACGGCTATAAGAATAATTACTGCCTGGGATACATTATTAAATAAAAAAGATTATTAATTATCTTGTGTCTAGCATCACTTCATAATATGATTCAACTAGCTTAAACCTAAATGACAATTCTTTTCAAAGATTGTCATTGTGTCTCCGAGTCCGGCCAAGTAGTGTGATTGAGTGTAAGCGGATCAATGAAGTTAGATAAATTTTTTCAAAGCCTGCTGTTAACAGGTGCGGTTGTTGTTGTGATTAACACTCCAGCTAAAGGTGAGGAAGTACGAGAGAATGTTCAAAGCAAATCTTCTACCCAGAAGGTAGGGAAATCTGCATTAGATGAAAAGGTTGCAGTTACAGATAAAAAATTTGCGAACAGCAAATCTCCAGTACTAACTCCCAGTAGCAAAAAATCCCAACTCCTTAAAACAAAGTCGGATAAAACAAGTAAAAATATTCGCCAACTAAGCGAAATCGAACTTCCCGCTACTAGCGCCCAAATGCTGGTACAGTCACCAACACCAACTAACCCCCCTAACTCAGAACAAAGAAATGGGGATCAACAAGTCATACCAATCACAGGAGTCAAGGTAAATCCCACAGAAAAAGGTGTGGAGTTAATTTTAGAGACATCCCTTGGAGAAAAACTGCAAATTACAAATCGCAGTCAGGGGAATAACTTTATTGCTGATATTCCCAACGCCCAACTGCGTTTACCTAGTGGTGAAGCTTTCGTATTTCGTTCAGAAAAACCACTTACGGGAGTGACTGAGATTACAGTCATCAACCAGGATGCAAATACTGTCCGGGTGATGGTGGTAGGTGAGGCAGGACTACCACAAACTGAGTTGTTTGATGGTGATGAAGGTCTGATTTTTGGAGTGACAACAACTGCTGCAACGGCGACGCAGCCACCAGTAACACCACAGAAGCCAGCAACTGAGACACCACAAGAAGAACCAGCAGCGCAACCAAATGAGCCGATTGAATTGGTGGTGACTGGGGAACAAGATGGATATCGCGTACCCAACTCCTCAACTGGTACAAGAACCGATACCCCGCTGCGTGATATTCCTCAATCAATTCAAGTCATACCACAACAAGTGTTGCGCGACCAACAGGTTACTCGCTTAGATGATGCACTCAGGAATGTTGCTGGTGTAACTCAAGAATTTAACACTGGTCCAGGTGTTTACTATAGAATTCGCGGATTTGATCTAGCGAATAATAATTCGCTCAGGGATGGTTTACCCGATCCTGGCGTTGGAGATTTGGTTGAACTTGCCAATGTTGAGCGAGTCGAAGTTCTCAAAGGCCCAGCATCCGTGCTATTTGGCTTGGGTAATCCGGGAGGAAGCATCAACATTGTCACTAAACGTCCCTTAAGTGAGCCTTTTTATGCTGTTGATGCAACTGTTGGCAGCTATAGTTTCTACAGAGGTGCGCTCGATCTCTCTGGGCCGTTAAATGACTCGAAAACCGTATTGTATCGCCTCAATACAGCCTATAGAAATTCTGGTAGTTTTATCGATTCCTACAGTAGTGAAAACTTCAGTATATCACCTGTGATCAGTGTGGCGATTGGTAAAAGAACTAACCTGAATTTAAATGCAGACTATATCGAGACTAGAGATTCTAGTCCAGGATTTGGTTTACCGACTGTTGGCACTATATTTCCGAACCCTAACGGTAAAATCCCCCGTAATCGCAACCTTACTGAACCTTCTGATGAAATAAACGGAACAATTACAAGGGTCGGATATCAACTAGAACATAAATTTAGCGACAATTGGTCTTTAAGCAATGCTTTCCGGTATGGTTTAAGTAGTTATGAATCCAGACAAACAAGACCTGGAAGTTTGGATGCAAACTTAGAAACTATTAGTCGTTCTTTCTCAATATTTGACCAAGATTTAACGATTTATACTCTAACAACAAATGTTGTTGGTAAGTTTACTACAGGTTCGATTAAGCATCAGCTTCTATTTGGGGTTGATTTGAATCGTTATATAAATGCAACACCAAGATTTGCATCTGCTGATGCCGCATCCATTAATATATTTAATCCTGTTTACGGTCAACCAAGAGATGCGTTTAATTTTGAAACTACTAATAAAACAACAACAGATTCATTAGGAATCTATCTTCAAGATCAAATCGCCCTAACAGAAAATTTGAAGCTGCTGTTAGGTGCGCGGTTTGATGGTTTCGATCAGACATCTGAAGATTTTTCTTCTAATACAGAAACCAACCAGTCAAATAGTGCCTTGAGTCCTCGGTTTGGAATTGTTTATCAACCCATCCCCCCTATTTCGCTGTATGCCAGCTATATCAGTTCATTTACTCCAGCACAAGGCACATATCTTTTTGGCGCTAGTTTGGCGACAGCTTTTGACCCAGAACGGGGTAGACAGTATGAGGTTGGGGTAAAGGCAGATTTAAACGACCGACTTTCGGCAACGCTTGCTTTCTATGATTTGACGCGTACCAATGTCTTGGTAACTGACCCCAGTACAGGTTTTCAAATCCAAACAGGTGAGCAGAATAGCCGAGGGATTGAACTGAGCTTGACGGGCGAAATTTTGCCGGGATGGAGTATTTATGCAGGTTATGCCTATACTGATGCACGTATTACTGAGGATACTACTTTTGAAGTTGGAAACAGATTGCCCAATACCGCATACAATGCTTTCAACGTATGGACAAGCTACGAAATTCAAAAAGGTAATTTACAAGGGTTAGGATTTGGTTTTGGTTTGTTTTTTGTGGGCAATCGCGCTGGAAATTTGGAAAATACTTACGATGTACCGAGTTATGTTCGGACTGATGCAGCTATTTTCTACAACAGAGATAGATTTAGAGTCGGACTCAACTTTAAAAACTTATTTGATGTAGAGTATTTTGAAAATACCTATTTTGGCGATCGTGTTGGTTATGGACAGCCTTTTACAGTCCAAGGAACCATTTCATGGCAGCTTTAATAATTAAGACTTAAGACAATCATGCGACATTTTTCCTACTGGCTAATATTGGGCATCTTAGGATTTAGTCTAGTTACAGCTTGCAGTCATTACCCATCTGAAAATATATCCTCTTTACCTAAACAACCAAACGCAGAATGTCGCATGGTTAAACACACTATGGGGGAAACCTGTGTTCCCATTCACCCCCAACGTGTTATTACCTTATCTTCATGTACTTTAGGCAATGTCCTGGCACTCGGTGTTCAACCTATCGCAACGACCAACGAAGTTTACCAGGAGAAAAACTCTCTGACATCCGTTAAAGGTAAAACAGAGGGAATAAAACTAGTCGGACTTTCTCAACCCAATTTAGAAGCAACATTACTACTTAAGCCAGATTTAATTATTGGTGTAGATTGGTTCAAGCCAATATATCCTCTACTATCTAAAATTGCCCCTACAGTATTGGGTAAAATCGATTATCCTAACTGGGAAGACCATTTTAGTTTTGTGGCTGAAGCATTAGGAAAGCAAGAGGTTGAAAAAGCTCTTTGGAAACGCTACTATGAGCGAATGCAACAGCTAAAACTAGCATTAGGAACTCGCTACCAAGACAAAAAAGTATCATTTATATATATTTGGAATGAGCGAATATCAATTGACGCCAAAAACTCATTCGCTGGCTCCATTCTTAGCGATGCTCTTTTGCAGCGTCCAGCTTCACAAAATATGGATTCACCTTATGGAGCATTTCCTATTTCCCTAGAGGAATTAGAAAAAGCAGATGGTGATGTTTTATTTGTGACAACTTATTCAAGTGGTGGCAATCAATTTCTGGAAGAGAAACAACGAGATCCACTTTGGAAAACCCTTAAGGCTGTTCAGGAAAATCATGTTTATTATGTTGATTTTATGTCATGGGCTGCGACAAATATGCTTGGAACTGATGCAGTAATTGATGATCTCTTTAAATATCTCGTCAACACCCCTGAATCCAAATGACCAAACACACGCTATTAGTCTGCAATTCTTGCCACCGTTCATCTGAAGAACGACCAGAAAATCCGCCTTTCGATGGTGCTATTTTAATTGATCGACTAAACACTTTATGCGTCGAACAATTTCCGTCTGATGAAATTAAAATTCAGCCTGTTGGATGTTTATGGGCTTGTAGTAAAGGCTGTGTTGTATCTGTATCAAGCCATAACAAAGCCACCTATCTCTTTCTCAATCTTACCCCAGAAGACAGCCCAGCAGCATTATTAGAATTTATGCAATTGTATATCAAGAGTCGTAAAGGAATTTTGGCATGGGAACAGCTTCCTGAGCTTTTACAGTCTGCGATTTTCACACAAATTCCGCCTGTAAAATCATAGCTTTGGTAATACAGCACTTCCTACTGTTATGAAGTACAGTCTCTCTGCATCCACACTCCCTCCTTTTAGACCCTTTCAGCACTAAATACGTACCTCACAATAGCGGGAACTGCTGTATATGTTTTTGCGATGGGGATAAATATCACTTTGACGCCCTACTTTTTATTTCATCCCTGACTGCACGTTCCATAAACCAGCATAAATCCTATTTTTCTCCAGTAATTTTTCATGTGTTCCCGACTCAACTAATTCTCCATATTCCATCACATAAATACAATCAGCGTTGCGGATAGTGGAAAGACGATGGGCTATGGCTATTGTTGTTCGATTTACAGTAATCCGTTCTAAAGAACGCTGAATAGCGGCTTCAGTTTCATTATCTACCGCTGAGGTAGCTTCATCTAAAATCAAAATTGGTGGATTCTTTAGAACAGCCCTAGCGATCGCAATTCTTTGGCGTTGTCCACCAGATAATTTTTGACCCCGTTCTCCGACTATTGTCTCATAAGCTTGGGGTAGCCGCAGAATAAAATCATCAGCTTCGGCAATTTTTGCAGCTTCAATTATTTGTTCATCGGTAGCATTAAAAGTACCATAGGCGATATTTTCAGCAATCGTACCATGAAATAAGAATACATCTTGGCTGACCAAGCCTATACTGCGACGCAAATCACCTAGATTTAATTTTTGGATATTAATACCATCAATTGCGATTATCCCAGAAGAAATATCATACAATCGTAATAATAATTTAACTAAAGTACTTTTCCCAGAACCTGTAGAACCAACAATAGCAATAGTTTTACCTGCGGGGATATGTAAGGATAGTTTTTTAATTACTGGCTCTCTATCTTGATAAGCAAAAGTAACTTGTTTAAAGTCAATTTCACCACGGACTTGATCGATAGATAAAAATTTGTCTCCTGTAACAATGTTGATGGGAGTATCTAATAAATTCATCACCCGCTTGGTAGAAGCCATTGACCTTTGATATTTGTCAAATATTTCTCCTAATGTTACTAAAGGCCACAACAATCTCTGTAATAAAACGAGTAAAACACTGTAACTCCCAATAGATATTTTCCCAGCATGTGTTGCCATGCCCCCCCAAAACAATAAAGCTGTGAACCCTACTAAAACTAGCATTCTGATTAAAGGATTGAATGCAGCAGAAAGTTTAATTGCTTTGGTATTACTTTTTCTATATGCTTCACTGTCTCCTGCCAATCTAGCGCTTTCATAATTTTCAGCGGTAAAACTTTTGATTGTGGTAATACCACTGATATTATTTGCTAGTCGTGAGTTCAGAAAGCCCACTTTTTCCCGCACCTCAACATAACGAGCTTCCAGACGCTTTTGATAAGTAAAGGAACCCCAAATAATAAATGGTATTGGCAACATTGCTGCCAAGGTTATAGAAGGGGGTAAAATCAAGAATGCACCACTAGTTAAAATGATGAGTGAGGTGATAAGATTGATAATCTCATTAGCTCCATAATTTAAAAAATCTTCTAACTGGTTGATATCATCATTCAATATTGATATTAAACCGCCAGTGCTACTTTCTTCAAAGTAAGCTGAATCTAATTTTTGTACATGATTGTAGGCATCTAAACGTAAATTATTCTGGATATTTTGGGCTAAATTACGCCAAAGTCTACTATATGAGTACTCAGAAATTGATTCTACTATCCAGATAATGATAGTGATAAATGTAAGCAGTAAAAATTGCCAAAATATATCTTTGATACCCAACTTGGAAAAGAAAGAATTTTGCTGCTCTACGAGAATATCTACCGCAATACCAATTAACCACGGTGGTGCTAAGTCTAAAATCGTGTTGATGATAGAACATGATGTTGCCTGCCAAATTTGTTGGCGATATTGGTTGCCATAGTTGAGCAAGCGCTGTAAAGGAGAGGCTAAATTTATAGGATTTTTAGAGACTATAGGAGATTTTGATGTGGTTGTCACGACTGTTTATTGTTTGTAGTTAGGTGATTAATGAGAACGATATCTTTAGTAGAAATCTAATTAGGAATTTAAGTAAATTTGTTTGTTATTTAGTTTTCTTTTGCGTCCTATCGGTACACACATTGGCGTCTCTACCACTGGGTCAGGAATAATCCGACATTCCAACCCAAAAACCTCTTGAACCATTTCTTGAGTCATCACTCGCTTTGGTTCCCCAGCAGCAAAAATTCGACCATCTTTGACTGCAACTAAGTAATCAGCATAACGACACGCTTGATTTAAATCATGCAGTACCATCACAATTGTCCGTCTCTGATTTTGGTTTAACTCATACAACAAATCCAAAATTTCTATCTGGTGCGCCAAATCTAAAAAAGTAGTCGGTTCATCTAAAAGTAAAATCTCTGTATCTTGCGCCAATGCCATTGCAATCCAAGCTCTTTGTCGTTGTCCACCAGACAAAGTATCTAATGCTCTATCTGCCAATTCCAACAAATCTGTAATTTCTAGTGCCTGCTGCACGATTTTTTCATCTTTTACTGACCATTGCTGTAACCAATTTTGATAAGGATAACGTCCTTGTGCTACTAAATCTTGCACTGTTAACCCTTCTGGTGCTACTGGACCTTGGGGCAAAATACCTAACTGCTGTGCTACTTCTTTGGTGGAAAGATTAAAAATAGATGTTCCATCAAGATAGACTGTACCGCTACGGGGTTGAAGCAATCTTGCTAGACCTCGTAACAAAGTTGATTTCCCACAACCATTAGCACCAACTAAAGCACTAATTTGTCCAGCGGGGATTGCCAAATTTAGGTCACGGATAATCAGCGCCCCATCATAAGCTAAAGACAGACTTTTAGTTGAGAGTCCTTTCATAGGTAATATTTCCCAGCTTTATTTTTTGCGATTACGAATTAATAAATAAAGAAAATAAGGAGCGCCAATAGCAGCAGTTACAATCCCACAAGGAAGTTCGATAGGTGCAAACAGCGTTCTTCCTAGCAAGTCTGCCATCACAACAATCACTCCCCCCAAAAGTGCAGAAGTAGGAATCAAGCCTTCATGGGTTGCACCTACCAACTGTCGTCCTAAATGAGGTGCGATTAAACCAATAAAACCAATATTTCCGGCGGTGGCGACTCCTGCACCTGCTAAGGCTACACCTACCAGCACGAGTAAACCACGTTGCCATTCCACTTGAGTACCTAAACTTTTGGCAACATCATCTCCTAAGTTAAGAGCGTTCAAATGCCTTGCTAGTGTTAAAGCCATTGGCACAAAAATAATTAACCAAGGTAACAAAGAAAAGACTTGCTCCCAAGTCCGGCCGTAGACGCTTCCAGCTAACCAAACCAAAGCATTGCTAACATCAGAAATTTCTCCAAAGGTAATCATCAAGCTGGTTATGGCACTGGCGATCGCAGACAAGCCAACACCCATTAAAATTAATAAAATCGGAGAACTACCGTTATTCCAAGCCAGCGAGTAAATTAAAATCGCCATCAGCAATGCACCAGCAAAGGCTGATAGGGGTAAGGTATAAATCGCTGCCAATGGAAATAGTACAATTACTGTAACTGCCGCCAAACTCGCCCCAGCATTGATGCCGATAATACCTGGGTCAGCCAATGGATTGCGTGTCAATCCTTGAAAGATCGTGCCAGAAATTGCCAGCGCCACTCCCACCATAAAAGCTACAAGGGTGCGGGGTAAACGCAGATTCTGAATCACGAATCGATGGTCTGGGTTTCCTGTATCTAAACCCAATATAGTTTTCACGATATCCAAAGGCGAGATTGGATATTCACCCCGCCCTATATTCATCACCATCGCCACTACAATCGCTACTGCCAAACATAACAGTATGACTGGTACACGTCGGTCGGTGCGGAAAGATATCGCTTGGGAACGAATGACTAGCCAATCAAAACTCATTTTTTCACCTTTGACTTAGCTAGGTAGACAAAAAAAGGAGCGCCAACTATTGCTGTCATTACACCTACAGGTAACTCCTGTGGTTTAAACAATATACGGGCGGCAATATCTGCAACCAACAGTAAAATAGCACCCAAAACTGCACAATAAGGTAATATCCAACGATAATCGGCTTTAATGTAAAATCTCACTATATGGGGAACGACTAAACCAATGAAGCCGATTGGCCCTGCAAGGGCAACGGAACTTCCTGCTAGTAAAACTACGCTGATAGCGGTAAATATTTTGATCCAAGCTGTCTGTTGGCCCAAGCCTTTAGCGACATCTTCACCTAAACTCATAGTGGTAATTTGTCTGCCGAGGGTAAAAGCTAATACTAATCCCATACCGACGAAAGGCAGTAGTTGTAAGAATAAATTAAAATCTCGACCAGATAATGAACCAGCTAACCAAAATCTCACTTGTTCGAGTGTTTGTTGACTGACAATGAGGATACCAGTGGTGAAGGAAGAAATCAGAGCAGTTAACGCCGCTCCCGCTACCGTCAAATTCAGTGGAGTGGCTCCTCCCCGTCCCAGAGAACCAAGAATGTAAACTAACACTGCCGTTAATCCCGCACCCAAAAAGGCCACAAGAGCGTAAATACTTGGGGATGAACTGCCAAAAACAAAAGTTGACACAACGACAAACAGGGCGGCTCCTGACTCAATACCTAAAATACCTGGGTCTGCTAAGGGGTTTCGTGTCAAACCCTGCATCAATGCTCCCGATACAGCAAGGGCTGAACCTACAACAATAGCAATTAGCGATCGCGGTAATCTCACGGTCTGAATAACTAAGCGATCGTAGGAACCATCAGAGGCTATAAAAGATGTCAAAATTTTGTCTAAAGGTATTTCTGCTGCACCTAGCGTCACACTGTACACCAAGCAAATTAGCAGCATACATAGCCCTAAAACCAGACCAAATAAGGCTGATATTTGTGGCTGCTTCAATCGTTTAGGTGACACCGTGGTCGCTTTTATCATGATCCTGCCGTAATTTGAAAATATGACGCTCTGCTGGCTAGTTGTTTTTTCAATAGATAATATCAATATTTAACAGTATTTTAATCATCGAATTGATAATCTTTCTTGATAAATATATAGATTACATGATTGTGTAGCCTTTTAGCCATTTTTTAAACGGAATAAAGGATACCATGATAATTTGATATTATTTCTCAATAAAGTGGTATTGTTAGATCGACTTAAATCTGCTATAACTCTCTTTATCTAGTTCAACTTCTCGATAGCCAGAGTAGTCAAACATACGTTGGATGACTTTTCCAACATGCTCTAAGGATTCAGGTCTAATAAGCTAATCAGCATTCAAGTTGCATAATCAGGGCGGGCTTTTCGGCCCACCCCACAAGATATTGAGAAAATTTTCATCTGCAAATTAGATGTGTTTTAACTTATTTAGGAAGCAGGGATGGGCGAGACAGCCGGCTAAGTCAATCCACTGATTGAGCGTTTGCTAAAGATTTACTTTATAAATGGTTTCTTAGAAAATGAATGACTAAAGTCCTGATTACAAACTTACTTACTAGTAAATCAATTTGTATTAATTGGATAATATTCCTGCAATACTCGTCAATTCCATAATTTTCTCAAACTGAAAATCATGGGCTAAATTCTTGATAAAATTTTGCAGTACAGCATTTTCTGAAGGGATTTGCTCAATTAATTCTAAAATCAGGTCATCACTACATTGAGCTGCGGCAGTATATAACTGTTTCACCCATTCAGGGGACATTTCAGATAATAAATTCACTAAATCTGTAAGCGTCAATATTGATTTTGGCCTTTGTTGCTTTAGGTTTGTTAGCTGATAGCTTTCTTCTTGGTAAATATATTGAACTCCCAAATATTCGCTCAACTTTTCTAGTAATTCTTCCTCGCGGAAAGGCTTGTTAATATAATCATCGCAACCCGCTTTGATTATTGCTTCTCGTTGTTCCTCGAAAGCATTAGCAGTTAAAGCAATAATAATTGTCTTCCAATTTGGAATTTGGGATTTGGTATTTTGGATTGAGGTTTCTTCTCTAGTTTTAATAACTTTTGTAGCTTCGTAGCCGTCCATAATTGGCATCCGCATATCCATTAAGATCAGATGTGGTTGCCATGTCTGCCAAAGTGCGATCGCTTCAATGCCATTTATTGCTTCTTGGACTGCAAAACCGATAGATGTGAGAATTTTCATTAGCACTAAACGGCTGTCTGTGGAATCATCAACCACTAAAATACGGTATTCACTTTGAGCAGGCGCTAAACTAATAACTTGGGGTCTAGTTTGTTCAATCTGGATTTCGCTGGCTATGGCTAGACCAATTTGAATATCAAAAGTAAATTTACTTCCCTCGCCAATAGTGCTGGTGACGCTAATATCTCCTCCCATTAGTTGCACATATTTGCGGCTAATTGCTAAACCTAGTCCTGTTCCCTGTTGCGATTTTCTTCCGGTTTCAGTTTGCCCAAAAGCTTCAAAGAGCAAATCAATTTCTTGTGGGGCAATACCGCGGCCAGTATCTTGAACCTCAAAGGTTAGGAATTGGGCATTGGGCATAGAGCATAGGGCACTTGTACTGAGCGAAGTCGAAGTATTGGGCATTGGGCATTGGGCATTGGGCAGAGGTGCAAAGGGGCTGAGGCGCTGAGGGGAAAGACTTACTACTACTTCTCCTTCTCCTCTGCTCCCCTGCTCACCTGCTCCCCTGCTCCCCATCCCCACCCGCAGTGTCACCCTGCCAGTATCGGTAAATTTGATGGCATTTCCCAGGAGGTTAAGTAAGACTTGACGCAGTTTACTTTCGTCAACTTGGATGTATTGGGGAAGGTGAGATGTATATTCAAAGACCAATTCCAATCCTTTGGAGGTGGCGCGGAAGCGCAACATTTCTTCGAGGTTTTCTAAGAGGCGAATTAAGTCAAAACTGTTGAGATTTAAGGTTATTCTGCCAGCTTCGATTTTAGACATTTCCAAAATGTCGTTGATTAAATTCAGGAGATGTTCGCCTGCACGATTGATGATTGCTAGATTTTGCTGATGTTCAGTTGATAAATCACGATCGTGGCTCATGACTTGGGTAAAACCGAGGATGGCGTTAAGTGGAGTACGCAGTTCGTGACTCATGTTGGCCAGGAATTCGCTTTTGGCACGATTAGCAGCATCAGCAACGATCACAGCTTCTTGCAATGCTTGTGACTGCCTTTGAGTTTGCGCTAGCAATTGTGCCTGCTGTAAAGCAACACCCAACTGATTGCCAATTTGAACTACGATATTGATTTCTCCTGGTTTCCATTGGCGGGGATCGGAATTTTGATAACTCGCCAGCAATCCCCAAAGCTGACTACCGTGTAAAATCGGAACAATAATATAGGCTTTAGCCTGAAAGCGCTCTAAAAGGTTGATATAAGCAGAATGAAAATCAGCGTTGTAAATGTCTGGGACACAGATGAAACTTGCACCTGGGGTTACTTGCAGATCGGGATATTCCACCTGATTATCGGCGCTATCCAAAATTTTCGCAAGACAACGCCCATCTTGTAAAACACCTTCTGTGAGATGAGGGTCATTGTTATGTTCTTCTATGAGAGAAATCCAACCGTTACCCACCGATTCAGAAACAAATTCGCCATTCCAGTTAGGATTGAAACGATAGACAACAACCCGATCGCAGTTGAGTACTTGGCGTAATTCTTCGGTTGTCGCTGCAAATATCGTCTCTAAATCCAGTGTTTGACGCATTCTTTGAATCACTTGCGCGATCGCTCTTTCTCGCTCTGCACTCTCACGCAAGGCTTCTTCTGCCAATTTTCTCTCAGTAATATCAGTAATTGTACCGATGTAACCTTTAATTTCTCCATCATCTCTAAATTCTGGCAAAGCATGACAAATTACCCAGACAACTGTACTATCATCATGCAAAAAACGATGTTCGTATTTATAGGTTGACTTAGCAGCTGTTGCTTGATTCCATGCCAACAATAGCTGCTCGCGGTCGTCTGGATGTACGGCATTTGCCCAATGTGTTCCCAGAGAGCTTTCTAAACTATATCCAGTAATTTCACTCCAGCGTTGATTAAAATATAAAACATTGCCATCCACATCAGTATGAAAGATACAAGCTGGTGAAGCTTCTGCCAGAAGTTGATATCGTTGCTGACCTGACTGCAAAGCTAGTTGTGCCAATTTGCGATCGTTAATGTCTGCCCAATAACCAACCCATTCGATCGGGGAATTCGCTTCGTCACGAATTAACTTCATCTCTTCGTAGAACCAGTGATAAGTTCCGTCAGCATGTAACCAACGGTATTCATAAGAAATGTACTCCTGCTTAATAAGGTGGGAAAATTTTTCCGAGATCGGTTCAATATCTTGTGGATGGACGCGATCGAGCCAAAAACTACTGGAGTTACCGATAAATTTTTGCGCTTCATAGCCTACCATTTCTTTAATGTTTTCACTGATAAAAGTAATGCTAAAATCATCTGAGGTTTTGCTGCTATAAATGACTACAGGGCTAGAGGTAAGCAGATATTGTAGGCGTTCGTTGACTAAACGCAGTTCTTGTTCGACGTGTTTGCGTTCGCGTAGGGCTGCATGTAGTTCGCTAATTTCTACTAAAACTGTGCCAACACCAGAGGGGCGATCGCCTTCACCAACAATCGGAAAATAAGAAGCTAAGAAGTGGCGGATAATATCTGGTTGTTTGATTGATGTGCTGCTTAATTCTTGATTAATAATCGGTTGACCAGTTATCAGAACTTGTTGATAAATTGGTTCTACTAAAGGAGCGATGTTGGGTAAAACTTCATGGATGGTCTTGCCAATATGAGCTTGCTGGGGTAGTCCATTAATCTCCGCTAACAGTTGGTTAATTTGCACAAATCGCAGCTGTTTATCTACAATATTCATGCCAACGGGAGCGCTGCTAAAAAAGGCATTGAGACGAGCTTCTCTGAGCGCTAATTCTTGTTCTAAAGTTTTGCGCTCAATCAACCCACCCAATTGAGCCGCAACAGCACTGACTAGCAAGAGCAAACGCCGATCTACCAATACTGAGCTACGTTTAAAAAACACTAAAACAGCTAATACTTGGTTCCCAGCCAGGATGGGAACGCCAAAACCAGCTTTTAATCCTACCTTGGCGGCTTGTGGCGATCGCAAGAAAACTGGTTGTGTAACTTTAGAAACATCTTCTATCCATTCTGGTTCTTGACTTTGCCAAACTCTTCCTGGTAATCCCACTCCCAGAGCAAATTTCAAAGTTTGGCTTTGCTGGCAGAATTCTTTTAAGCTGCTCTGTTCCCCGTACCAGCTTAAACTGTGTTTTAAAACAGTCCCATCTTCGTTAGGTATCCAGGCTTCACCAAAATCCCAGCCAATGGTGTGACAAATTAAGCGCAAGACCACTGCTAAGGCGCTGTTGACATCGCTAGCGCGAGTGATAGCTTGGGTTGTCAACAGCAACAAACGGCTTTCATTTTCTGCCTGCTTGCGTTCAGTAATATCTTTGGTGGTTCCCAGTACGTACCATTGCCCATCAATCTCGATCATTTCTGCACTCAACAGTGTTGTTTTAATTTCTCCTGTTGAAGTGCAGACATCAATTTCATAGTTGCGGATGGCTTTTGCTTGTTGCAGAATGTGGATGAGAAAATTATATTCTTCTGGATTCACCCAAATATGCAATTCTTCATCGGTGCGAGCGATCGCTTGAGAGCGAGAATAACCAAAAAACCGACAAAAGCTGTCGTTTACTTCGATATAGCGTTTGCCCTGAACAGTAATTAAGGCAATTGGATCGGGAGATGACCGGAAGGCTGATGCTAACTTTTCTTCAGAAGCCCGTCGTGCTGCTTCTGCGCGTTGGCGTTCTTTTGCCTCCAATACCAAGGATACTAAATTGCTCAGAGAGCGAGCGAAATTTTGGTCTTCTAGCGTCCAATAATGCGTAACTTCCACTGCTTCCAGACATAAAACTCCTACGGTCTTTCCCTCCAGCCTAATCGGTGTATCGAGGATAGAGGTGATATTTAATTTTGAGTAAGAGGCAGAAAATTCTTTAATTCTGGGATCGGTATGAGCATCATCTGCGGCGATTGATTGATTTTGCTGCAAAGCTGCAAAATAAATTGGATAGTCTGCCACTGATAAGAAAAGTCCTTCGCTATGTTGATTGCGACTGCCCTCAAATAGATCGAAACACTGGATTTTTATATCTGTTGCGTCATACAGCCAGACACTAGCTCTTTCTACGCCAATATTTTTGACAGATGTTTCTGTGATTTTACCCAAAGCTGCTTTCAAATCACCCTGATAAAGTATTTGATTTTGTGCCAATTGTGTGAGCACGAGATTATGATTGCGGAGCTTAATCGCGCTTTCTTGGAGTAATTTTTCTACACCTCGACGCTGCGTAATATTACTAGCAGTGCCCGTCATGCCTATAACTTGACCGTCTTCGTTGCGCAATGCGATCGCATTCAACATTAGATAAAGTAAAGTACCATCTTTAGCGACACAGGTAGTTTCATGCTGAAAGATAGACTTTCCCTGAAGAACACGCTCAAAGGTTACTTTATCTTGAGCAACTTGTGTCGGTGAGATGAAATCAATTAAGGCACGCCCGATCATTTCTTGCGGTTCGTAGCCATAAATCTGCTTGACTGCTGGATTGACAAAGGTAATTAGGCCATCAATGTCCACCGACCAGATCGCGTCCTGGGATGTCTCCACTAAGAGCCGATACTGACTTTCACTCTTCTTCAGGGCGGCTTCGACTACCAGGCGTTCGCTTTGATAAACTTCTCTACAAAAGGCTTTGCTAATGCTAACGGGAATTTCTTTAAAAATATCTTCTATTTGTCTGTTGCAAATATTTAACTCAACTGTAAGCCGTTGACGCTCTTGAATTTCCTGTTGCAGTTGGGCATTTTTTTCTTTTAACTGTTTTTTCAATCTTTGGACATTGAGTTGATTTTGGACGCGTAATAAAACTTCTTTCGTTTTGAATGGTTGAGTAATATAGTCAACATCGCCTAAATTGAAGACGCTTATCTTTTCCAAAAAATCATCGAAAATTCCGAAAAGAATTATCGGAATATCTTGAGTTTTATCGTTAACTTTCAAATATTGACATACTTGATAATCATCCTTGTCGATAATGAGAACATTTAGCAAAAGCAAATCCGGGGGAGAAACGAGTGCTGTCTTGATTGCCAATTGCCCAGAAATCACACTTTCTACCTGATAACCTTGGTGTTGAAGGATGTCTGATAAAAAATGTAAATTCTCTAAGTTGTCATCAACTAATAAAATTTTTATTTTTTGAGCATCCATATCAGTTACTAAGTTAATTTTCAATCAGAAAGAATTTCTGGAATAAAACTGAGCATGAAATCAGAAAGCAAAACTCTGTCACCAAATTGTAAATAAAATCATCGTCGCTTACAAGCATACTTCAGCGCTAGGTGTATATAAAAGTTGCAGATAAACCAGGATAACTGTTTATATCATGTCCGCTTCATTACTTAATTAAATCCGAATAATCCCAAATAGCCAATAGCTACGGTGTACATACAAGTCCTAAAAATCTGGATTGATCGGGCTTGACTCGTTCCCAGTCGGAGACTGGGAATGCATTCATTGAGTCTCTGACTCAATGTCTAACTGGAGACAGCAGCCCCCAATCAACCATTGCCATGCTCTGTATGAGAACGAGATAAATCTGAGAACAATGGGAAATCGAGCTTTTTTCTACTTGTATCCACACCGTAAGCCCTTCGCCTTGGGGAGACGCCAAAAGCGTTAGCAAGTCTTCATACGGCAAGCTACGTCCAGCGTCTTTGTCAATCTAACCCTGAGATCGGGCTAGAGCTTCTAGCTACAAGCGAATTTAATTAAATTTACATTACATAATATAGTTTAATTTCCGATCGCCTACTTCTTTGACATTCAATATTCTCAAGCTTTTCATCCGTTTTTTGTTTGATACGGTAAATCCAACCTATGGCTGTACGGTTTACCCAACTATTTTGAGATTCTTCTTTTATTAAATTACTTACTAGAGAGAAGAAACAAAGCAAATAAAACTCCTCTCTAAAAAATACCTCTAAAACTTTGTTTGATTACCCAAGATTGAATTAGAAAGTTAAGGAGAGATTAAAATATGGCACTCATTCGTTGGGAACCATTCCGTGAAATGGAAATTCTGCGTCGTCAAATGGATCAACTATTCTCTGAGCTGACAGCAGCCGAGCGCGATAACTCTGAGATTTCTGCATCACCGAGAACAGCGTGGGTTCCTGCGGTTGAATTACATGATAATGGTTCAGAGTTGCTATTAAGAGTTGAGATTCCAGGCGTGGAAGCTAAAGACTTGGATATTCAAGTTACTCAAGATGCAGTTTCGATAGCTGGTGAGCATCATTACGAAAAACATTCCCAATCTAGCGCTAAAGTTCATTCGGAATTCCGGTATGGCAAGTTCGCTAGAGTAATTCCTCTGCCAACTAAAGTTCAGAATCAAAAAGTTAAGGCAGACTTGAAAGATGGGATTTTAATTTTGAATTTACCCAAACTAGAGCAAGAACAAAGCAAAGTCTTTAAAGTGAATTTAGGCCAATCTCAAAGTGCTACAGCTTCTATAGAAGCTGGCAATGGCAACAACTAACCCAACATAACATCACAGCAAAGTGTTCCAACTGCTTGAGAAGATGTTCTATTTTCTCATTCAATGATTCCTATCTCTCTGGAATAGGTAAATTTTGATAGAAACCCCAGCAAATGAGTTTAGCTGGGGTTTTTCTTTTTTTATTTAGCACTGTTTCAGTAAATTCAGGGAGAGGGTGCTATTCCTCTTGCACATCAACCCAGATACTGCCTTCTTCAACACGAACTGGAAATACTGGCAATGCTTTTTGTTGTGAAACCAACGAGAGCACTTTACCTACACCAGGTGGCCAGGCACACCATCCTTGTACCTCACCAGTCCGCAAGTCAAAAGCACTGCGATGAAAGGTACAAACTATTGCTCCACTTTCAGTAATTTTCCCACTTTTCAACGGTAATTTTAAGTGAGGGCAGTTGTTATCTACAGCATAAAGCCGATTTTCGTGATTCAAAAGCAAAATTTTTCGGTTGCCAACTTTCACTACTTCTCGCGCACCAGGGGAAAGTGCTTCGACTGCAAGAACTTTCGTCCAACTCATTAGGTTCTCCTCTCTTAATATATCTGCTTACAGTTTCCCGCAATAGTGACCAGTGCGATCGCCTTTCAATACCGGAGAGCCGAGAATGTCTACAACGGGCTTTGTCTAAGATTCTAAAACTATAAAATTTTACAAAAAATTCCAGATTTATACTGAATAAAATTATTTCTGGGTAAACTAAATAAAGCGCTTACTATCTATGTATCACAAGGCTTATAGTTGAAAAATACAATTTTTAGGAATATAAAAAATGATTAAGACAAGTTACGAATTTGACCAGTCTATCCTCGCCGCCGGATCTTCATTAAAGACAAATATTTTGCTACGTTTTCGTGCCGACATAGCTAAATCTCCTCGACGTAACCTTAACCTTTCGCTTGTAATTGACCGTTCCGGCTCTATGGCAGGCGCTCCCTTGCATCACGCACTCAAAGCCGCTGAGTCTGTGGTAGAGCGACTTGAGCCAGATGACATTCTCTCAGTAGTTGTTTACGACGATGAAGTGGATAGCGTTGTGTCACCCCAGCCTGTGACTAACAAAGCCGCACTGAAAAATTCCATCCGCAAGGTGAGAGCAGGCGGTATTACCAACTTATCGGGGGGATGGCTCAAAGGCTGCGAACACGTGAAGACGCGACTCGATCCGCAAAAAATCAACCGTGTTCTCCTGCTTACCGATGGTCACGCCAATATGGGCATTCAAGACCCCAAAATCCTGACGGCGACAGCAGGGCAAAAAGCTGAGGAATGTATTATCACAACTACGTTAGGTTTTGCTCAAGGTTTCAACGAAGACTTGCTGATTGGAATGGCAAGGGCAGCCACGGGCAACTTCTACTTCATTCAGAGCATCGACGAAGCAACTGAAGTGTTTAGTATTGAGCTAGATAGTTTAAGAGCAGTAGTGGGACAGAACCTCAAGGTGACACTTGAATTGGCAGATGGTGTCAGCCTGGTTGATACCTTAAGTCTGGCTAAAGTTAGCCAGAATGACGCCAGTCAAGCTGTCATCACCTTAGGAGAGCTTTACGAGGATGAGGACAAACTTCTCGGTTTGAGTCTGGGGATATCAAGCGCTCAAGTTGGTGATTTACCTGTGATGAAACTGCATTACAGCGCCGATGTTGTGCAAGATGACCGTATTCAAAGCGTTTCCGGTACTATAGATGTCGTCGCCAAAGTTGGCACTGTTGAGGAAGCAGCTTTTGCTGCTACAAGCCATATCATTCTGGAACTGAGTCGCCTTACCATTGCTAAGGCCAAAGAGACTGCGCTTAATCTCGCTGAACATGGCAAGCATCAGGAAGCTGAACAAACCCTGCGGGCGCTCGTGAAAGATTTGCGAGATAAAGGCTTGAATGAGAATTTTGAAATTGCTGAAGAAATCGATCAGCTGGAATATTTCGCCAGTCGAATCGCTCAAAAAGCTTTAGGCAATGCCGGACGGAAAGAGATGCGAGATCAAACTTACCAAACGATGACGCGCAATCGCAGCGATTTGGTGGGTCGCGGTGTCACTACTGGCGATGAAGTGTACGCCATGCCGATTGTGAATGAAGTCGGTTCAGGTGTTGAATTGCACTGCGTTCGTGAAGGGGGTAAACTGCGGGTTAAGGTCATGTCTGAAGGCTACGATTTAACCAAGAACATCCAGTTTCCCCGTGCCATTCGTGCCGAAGGGGCGCGCTATGTTGTTGAAGGATTGGAACTCTCAAGCGATGCTACTTTCTATCGGGTACGTGGTAAAATCACCCGTTTTGCTCAACCCGGTGAAACAGATATCTTCGTTGCCCCTAGACAATCCAATCGAGCTAACACAGGTAAAGCTTCCAAAGGCCCTGCCAGTGCTGCCGATCTGCCCATAACTGACAGCGTCGGGGATAGCATTTTAGTTCAGTGTGTCAAAGATGGCAGCAAACTACGTGCTAGGGTGGTTTCCGACGGATATGAACCGGATTGGAATATGCGTTTTCCGCGATCGGTGCGCGAGGAAGGAATGCTTTACGTCGTTGATGAAGTCAAAACCGCACCAGATGGCAAATCTTATATTGCCTGTGGTGAAATTAAGCGATTTGTCCAACCCACTTGAATTGAGGAGCGGGGAGCAGGGGAGCAGGGGAGCAGAGGGGCACGGAGCAGGGGAAGGCACGGAGCAGGGGAAGCAAGGAGAATTGGGGACAAGGTGACAAGGTGACAAAAGTTTAGAACTTACAACAAGTCTTTCCCCTTGTCCCCAATTCTCCTTGTCTCCAAGTCCTCTTTCCAATGCCCAATGCCCAATGCCTAATGCCCAATGCCCAATACCCAATGCCCAATGCCCAATGCCCAATGCCCAATACCCAATGCCCCATGCCCAATCCTTAAAATATGCCAAGTAAATATGCCTTAGCCGACTGAGACTGTCAGGATCAAAGAGTAAAGAGTAAAAGGCAATCTATTTTGACTTTTAACTTTCTCCTTTTGTTCAACTTCCACAACGGGAGGTTTAATCTTGACTAAATTGAAAGTTGGTATCAACGGCTTCGGTCGAATCGGGCGACTTGTACTTCGCGCTGGCATCGATAATCCCAACATTGAGTTTGTGGGTATTAACGACCTAGTACCACCAGATAATCTCGCTTATCTATTAAAGTACGACTCAACCCACGGTCAATTAAAGCACAAGGTTGAAGCCAAGGAAGACGGCATCCTGATTGACGAACATTTCATTCCTTGTGTGTCAGTCAGGAATCCAGCAGAGTTACCTTGGGGGAAATTAGGTGCAGATTATGTCGTGGAAGCTACCGGACTCTTCACTGACTATGAAGGAGCTGCAAACCACCTGAAGGCAGGTGCAAAGCGAGTGGTAATTTCCGCTCCCACCAAAGATCCAGATAGAGTTACTACCCTGTTAATGGGTGTCAATCATCACCTATTTGACCCTGGTAAGGATATCATTGTCTCCAATGCTAGCTGTACTACAAACTGTTTAGCTCCCATCGCTAAGGTCATTAATGACAACTTTGGGTTGACTGAAGGGTTGATGACCACAGTCCATGCCATGACTGCGACTCAGCCAACTGTAGACGGCCCCAGCAAGAAAGACTGGCGGGGTGGTCGAGGTGCATCCCAAAATATTATTCCCTCCTCCACAGGCGCAGCGAAAGCCGTAGCATTGGTTTTACCAGAATTGAAGGGCAGGTTAACTGGGATGGCATTACGAGTTCCGACTCCCGATGTCTCCGTAGTTGATTTAACTTTCAAAACAGCCAAAGACACCAGTTATCAAGAAATCCGTGCTGCTATGAAGGAGGCTGCCGCAGGGTCATTAAAGGGTATCTTGGGTTACACAGATGAAGAAGTAGTTTCCACAGATTTTCAAGGCGATACCCATTCTAGTATCTTCGACGCAGGTGCTGGGATTGAGTTGAATTCCAACTTCTTCAAGGTAATTGCCTGGTATGACAACGAGTGGGGTTACTCAAATCGTGTGATTGACTTGATGTTGTCTATGTCACAGAAGGAACAACTCGCACCGACAGTGGCTGTGGTTTGATTAGTCATTAGTCATTAGTCATTAGTCATTGGTCATTGGTCATTAGCTTTTGACTGCTGACTCTTGACTAGGGACTTTTGGGATTTGGGTCAAATGGTAAATACTCCGAAAATAAAACGGAATCTAGTATTTTTATTTAGCAAACCAGTGATATGAAGCACGTGTGAATTTGGATGTTTTGTGCGATGTCTACGATGGTCACTGAGCTTGTCGAAGTGCGGGCTACGCCTACGCTCAAAGCATCCAAATTTGCAGGTTACTCCTCAACCCCCAATCCCTATGCGTCGAACCAAAATCATTTGTACTGTCGGCCCGGCTACATCTGCACCTGAAAAGCTGCAATCCTTGGTAAAAGCTGGAATGAATGTGGCACGGCTGAATTTTTCCCACGGAGCTTATGAATTTCACGCCCAAACGGCTCACTATCTCAGGCAGATTAGTACTGAACTGCAAAAGCCGATCGCCATCATGCAAGACCTATGTGGCCCGAAAATTCGTTTGGGAACTTTACCACCAGAAGGGTTAAATTTAGAAGCTGGTACTGAAGTTACTTTTGTTTTGCAAGAAAAGGGTGAGAGTATCGACGAACTACCCTTACCATTACCGACTTTGTTTGCAATGGTGCGACCAGGCGAACCGATTTTGATTAATGATGGTCGCGTCAAATTGATAGTTACCGATCGCGATGCCGATCGCATTCGGGCACAGGTGAAAAATGGCGGGTTAGTTTCTACGCACAAGGGAGTAAACCTGCCTCAAACTCCTTTACCTGTAAGTTCGATCACCGAAAAAGACTTGCTGGATTTGCGTTTTGGGATTCAGTTGGGTGTAGACTGGGTGGCGGTGTCCTTCGTGCGATCGCCACAAGACTTAGAACCCGCCAAGCGGATGATTGAAGCGGCTGGCGCTTCGATTCGCTTAATTGCCAAAATCGAAAGAGCAGAGGCAGTAGAAAATTTCGACTCTATTCTGAAGGTTGCCGACGCAATTATGATTGCTCGTGGCGATTTAGGGGTGGAAGTGCCAATTCACGAAGTACCCCTAATTCAAAAAGATATTATTCGCCGTTGCAATCGTGCTGGCAAGCCGGTGATTACAGCCACCCAAATGCTAGAGTCAATGATTAGCGCCCCCGATCCCACCCGCGCCGAAGCAACCGATGTTGCTAACTCGATCTTGGATGGAACAGACGCGGTAATGCTTTCTGGTGAAACAGCTGTCGGACAATATCCCGTCGCCGCCGTCCAGATGATGCACAATATCGCCGTGCGGACAGAACAGGCTTTAGATGAGGGTAGCAAAAATGCTTGGTGTCATGAAGCAGGCAGTCTGAGCGTTACCGAATCTGTGGCAGAATCCGTCTGTCGTATCGCCTATGAAACAGGCTCACGGGCAATTCTCTGTAACACTACATCAGGAAGTACGGCGAGAATGGTTTCTAAATATCGGCCGACTTCTCCGATTATTGCCCTGACCTCCGACATCACCGCTTACCGCCAATTAGCACTTTCTTGGGGTGTGGAAGCTTTGCTGATCCCACCAGTCCACAATGCCGAAGAGATGTTTACCAATGTGGTGAACACAGTTGTAGACATGGGTTTAGCGAATAAGGGCGATAAAGTAGTAATTACCTCTGGTGTTCCAATTGGTAAATCAGGAACAACTAGTTTAATCAAAGTGCATTCCATTGGACAGCCAATTTCGGCATAAGGCACTTAGAATAAGGCTGTGGCACAAGATAGTAAGCAAAATTGGGCAACGATCAAGAAAAATTGCCAGAATCAGAATTGAAGGAAGAGTAAAGAGTGTAAAGAACTGGGGAATAAGTAAATCCTGTAACAAACATCACGGAGTATTTTATGTCTAAGAATTTACTGGAACAATTGCGACAAGTGACTGTTGTAGTCGCAGATACAGGGGATATCCAGGCAATTGAAAAGTTCAAACCCCAAGACGCTACCACCAATCCTTCGCTGATTACTGCTGCGGCACAAATGCCAGAATATCAGGAAATTGTCGATCAAACTTTACTCCAAGCCCAGAAAGATGCTGGAGCCGGAGCCGCCCAAGCACAGATAGTTTCTCTAGCTTTTGACCGTTTGGCAGTTGCTTTTGGATTAAAGATTTTGCAAATCATTCCCGGTCGTGTATCTACAGAAGTGGATGCTCGCTTGTCCTACGATACCGAAGCTACCGTCACTAAGGCACGGGAATTAATTGCTCAGTATAAAGCTGCTGGAATTGGCCGCGATCGCGTTTTAATTAAAATTGCCAGCACTTGGGAAGGTATTCGCGCTGCGGAAATTCTCGAAAAAGAAGGTATTCACTGTAACCTTACCTTGTTATTTGGTCTTCACCAAGCGATCGCCTGTGCAGAAGCTGGCATTACCTTAATTTCTCCCTTCGTCGGTCGGATTCTCGACTGGTACAAAAAAGATACCGGACGCGATAGCTACCCAGCAGCCGAAGATCCAGGAGTTTTGTCTGTCACCAAAATCTACAACTACTACAAGAAATTTGGTTATAAAACCGAAGTTATGGGAGCTAGTTTCCGTAACCTTGGTGAAATTACTGAACTTGCAGGTAGTGATTTGCTGACCATTTCGCCGTCGCTTTTGGCTGAATTGCAAGCAACCGTTGGAGAACTGCCACGTAAACTTGACCCTGCGAAGGCAGCAAACTTGTCAATCGAAAAGATATCCATTGACAAAGCTAGCTATGACAAGATGCACGCTGCTGACCGCATGGCAACTGACAAACTAGACGAAGGTATTAAAGGTTTCACCAAGGCACTAGAAGACCTTGAGAAACTTTTGGCAGACCGACTAGTTCGCCTGGAAGGACAGGTAGTGGCAAGCCATTAGGGATTTCCAATTAAAAAACATCCAAAGTAGTGTGCGTTACGGCTTAAGCCGTAACGCACTTCAAATACGATCTCTGGGTAATTTAGTTATGATTGCCATAGTCATTTCATTCCACACGCCAGTCGCTCATCGAGAAAACTCCGACAAGCAACAGCAATGCTTGTCTACGTAGGCGTAGTCCGTCGTAGACATCGCATCAAAAATTTACGGTGCGGACATGATATGACTCTTTTAATCCTCGTGGTCATCGAACGGATCGTTCAATTCCTTGCTAGGAGGGCCAAAGGAGGTATAAATCGAAAATCCAGTGATGGCAATCACCACGGCAGCCACAGAAATGCTAAGAACTATTGCGGGTTCCATAATTGAGAGATAGATGATGAGTGCTATTCTTATAGAATATTACAGAAGATTAAAAAAAGCTTTGGCAAGTAATCTTAGGTGAACTATGGCACAAAGGACTAGGTTGGGAGATATCCTGAAACCACTGAACTCTGAGTATGGAAAAGTGGCTCCAGGTTGGGGTACTACCCCTGTAATGGCTGTTTTTATAGGGCTATTTTTCGTGTTTCTGCTGATTATTCTGCAACTTTACAATAAAACACTGTTGGTTCAGGATGTATTTGTCGATTGGCGCAGTTTAGGACGCTAACACATACACGAGCGAGCGAGTTTGGATAACAAGTTAAGTTACACCCGGTTTTTCCGGGTTTTTTTGTGAGTTGCGATTTCCGACTAGACTAACTATATATGTGAATTTCTGTAGTGGTTTTAGAGTTTACAGGAGACAAAAAATGAATATATTTGGTATTGGTCTGCCAGAAATGGCTGTAATTATGGTAGTAGCGCTGTTAATCTTTGGCCCAAAGAAGCTACCAGAGATCGGTCGAAGTGTGGGCAAAACAATTCGTAGTTTCCAAGAAGCTTCCAAGGAGTTTCAAAACGAGTTTCAAAAAGAAGCAGAACAGTTAGAAGAAGTTGTACAGACTACTGCTGAATTGGAACCTAAGCAAATCCACCCTGCTAAATCTGAGCAGGATACCGCTAGTTCTTCCCAACCTAGCTAGTAGTTTGTCAAGTTCGTACTAAGGACTTTAGTCCTTATTTTCTAAGGGACTTCCAAATAAAAAAACATACAATTTTTCTTGTGGGGTGGACATCTTGTCCGCCCATAACTAAGGGCGGGCGAGACGCCCACCCCACAAGATTGGATAATTTATTTCTTGGCAATCCCTAAGCACTAAAGTGCTTACTACAAACCCTTCATTACTAGTAGTCTGGCAACCCAAAAATGTTAGGTGGAGGTTGGGTAAAGGGTAAAGGGACTCATGGTAAGGGATAAAAAACCTTTACCCTTTACCCCTGCCCCTTTACCCCGCCAAGTTGCCAAGGTGTACTACTAGAAGAGTGATGAATATCAATTGACTGTAGGCAAAATGACAGAAGCTGTTACGCAACCAGCTTTGGTAATTCCACAACTAATCGTCGGGTTAGGGAATCCAGAAGCTAAGTACGACCAAACACGCCATAATATCGGTTTTGCTGCTTTAGAAACTCTCTCTCGTTCTTGGCGCATTTCCTTAACAGAAAACCGCAAGTTTCAAGGTGAGTATGGCGAGGGTATGGCCCCAGGTGGAGGTAAAATTCGCTTGTTGAAACCGTTAACTTATATGAATCGCTCAGGACAAGCAATACAAGCGGTGACAAGTTGGTATAAATTGCCGCCTGAGTCAGTGTTGGTGATTTATGACGATATGGATTTGCCCTTGGGAAAAACTCGTTTGCGCTTATCTGGTTCGGCTGGGGGACATAACGGTATGAAAAGTGCGATCGCACATCTTAGTACCCAAAACTTTCCTCGTTTGCGAATCGGTATTGGTAAACCCAAAGATGCAGCTAATAACGATGATTCTGGTGCTATTTCTCATGTGCTAGGGCGATTTTCCGCTGCCGAAAATCAGCAGATGTCTCTTGTACTTCAGTTCGTAGTTGAGTGTATTGAACTAAGTCTCAAGCAGGGAGTAGAAAAGGCGATGAATGTTTGTAATAGCCGCACAATTAATAATTCTGAGTCTTAGGGCTGGATGAATACTATCCTATCAGCTGATTAAAGAAAGCTAACCGATGTTTAAAGGCGCTTATTTTGGTTGATGGGCAGCGATTTTAGCTTGCTCCATCTAACCAAGATAAAGTCTCTAACGCGCTCTACGTATAGGACAAGTAATTTATTTACACCCTAATTAACGGTGCGGCAGACTTTGCTTAATGTTTGTATGAATAATGGCGCAAGCGCTATTGCCTGTTTTTGGTCATAACCTCAAGCAACGCCGATATCACACAATAATAGGTTTATTTAAAACGTCTTGTGCGTCTAGCTGCCACTGCCTTACGTTTGCGTTTTTCTATTGGTGTTTCAAAGTGCCGATGATATTTTACATCAGCTAATATCCCAGCTTTGGAAACCTGGCGTTTAAACCGACGCAAAGCTGAGTCTATTCCTTCGTTCTCTCCTAGAACCACCTGGGTCATTCTTCCCTTTTCCTCATCATCAATAGTTTCCATTCTAATATTACCCTCAACCTTAGTAAAACCCCTCTGAGCTAAAGTCACAATTAAGAGGCTATTCGTCCGGCTGAGGCGGGTTATGTGTACTTCTATCTTGTAAAATCGTTACTTAACTAAAAGTTAATCTAAGTGCCCTAATGCACTCTCAGAACCAATAGAGAAGATGAGAAAATTATAATACTAAATTTTTCTGGCTGTACTATGAACTAGCGAATAATGTAATCTTAGCTACTAAAGTAGATGAGCCAATCTGACTATATTTACAGATTTTAAAAGTTGATTCTGCCCTCATTTAGTAATTTATATCCAGCGGCTAATGCTGTAAAAGCAACTATGAAATTCCATAAGCTAGTTGGCTGTAAAATAACTCCACCGCTTAAGAAAACTAGTACTATGCCAATGCCTAGAAAAATCCATCCTAAGTTACCAGTTTCTCTTTGAAAAAAGACTAATGCAAATATACCTGTCATTGTTGCTAAAACTGAAGCTGTAGCCGGCAAGCTACGGTAAAAATATGAATAGTAACCACTAACAAATATGATGTTTTGACCAAAAAAGTATAATCCTGTGAAAAGTAGAATTAAACCTATAAGTTTGATTAACAATCTACCCATAATATTTTGATGTTTTTAATAGCCCAAGCTAATTTTTATCCGATTATAGTGGGGTTTTTATATCTTGCCAAATTTTTACCTGAATATGATTTATTTACGTAAATATACTGAATAAAACTCATGACCGTCTGAAAATGCCAGTACAAGTAATGTTGATTACATCAATTAGTCCTTGCCAGGGTTTTATCAAGGTGCTTTAATAGCGATCGCATTCTGCAAAACAGTCTCACTTAGAGAATATGTACAAAACTTGCAGCGACTCGACATCGCTGCTGGTGTTGATAAAATTACAGACTCAAAACATAAAACTCAAAGATATGACAAGCTAGTAGCATATCTTTGACATTAAATTCTCCCCAAAGTTTAATAGGAGCATACATGGAGCCAATTATTGCTATAGTTTTAGCCCTTATAGGTTATGCATTAGGTTCTGCAAAACTGATTAATCAAGGAAATGAAGCCTTAGTCGAACGCTTAGGGCGGTATCATCGAAAACTTAAGCCGGGACTGAATTTTATTGTTCCCTTGGTCGATCAGATTGTCATGGAAGATACTACACGAGAGCAGTTTACAGACATTAAACCTCAGAATGTGATCACCCAAGATAATATTTACGTAGAAGTGGATGCTATTGTATACTGGCGTATTCGAGATATTGAGAGAAGCTTTTACGCGATTGAGGATCTGCAAGGATCGTTGACACAGATAACCACAACTACACTCCGAGAAATCATTGCCCAAAATACCCTAGAGCAGACCAACGTCTCTAGAGCAGAGATGGACTCAGCTATCTTAGATCAGTTGAATCATGTAACGGCAGATTGGGGAGTTGAGATTCTCCGATTAGATATTCAGAGAATTACTTTACCTGAGAGTGTGCGAAAGTCTAGGGAAGAAGAACAAGCCGCCGTTATCAAAAAACGGGCACTGATTACCGAAGCAGAAGGGGAAAAAGAAGCTGCGATTAAAAAAGCAGAAGGAACTATGGCTTCAGTGCAAATCATTTCTCAAGCTCTCCGTTCCAATCCCGATAGTAGGGATATTTTGCGGTATCTTGTGGCTCAAGATTACGTCGATGCTAGCCAAAAACTTGGTGAGAGCAGTAATGCCAAAATTGTCTTTGTAGACCCGGCTAACTCAAGTGAAATGTTTCAGGAGTTGATAGCCGAGTCAGTAAATCATGAAGGTAATGGCAGAAAAAACGAAGAAGAGTAATACTTAAGAGTTATGCTGTACGGCTTGTCTTGATAGGGCATCGGCGACTAATGAAACATCGCGCATTTCTTGAACATCGTGAACTCGGAGGATATCAGCGCCATTAAAAATAGCAGCACAACAAGCTGCTGCCGTACCCCAAACTCGTGCTTTGGGATCTGGTTGATTTAAAATGCGACCAATGAAACTTTTACGAGATGCTCCTACCAAGATAGGACAGTTGAGTGGTGCGAGCGATCGCAAGCCGCGAAAAATTTCTAAATTTTGCTCGTAGTTTTTAGCAAAACCAATACCAGGATCGATAATAATTTTATCCAAATCAATACCCGCAGTAGTTGCTGCCTCAATTTGCCGAGCCAAAAAACTATAAATCTCACCAAGCAAATCTTGATAATTAGTCTGTTGTTGCATTGTCTGTGGTGTTCCCCGGATGTGCATTAAAATCATCGGCACACCTAACTCTGCGACTGTTGCCAACATTTCTGAGTCAAAAGTGCCGCCAGAAATATCATTAATAATATCCGCCCCAGCTTCTACAGATGCTTTGGCTACAGCAGCACGGGTTGTATCTACAGAAATCGGGACTGAAATCTTTGGTCTTAACACCTGTAATACTGATAGTACTCGGTCAAGTTCCTCCACCAGAGTTATTTGCTTTGCCCCTGGTCGAGTTGATTGACCGCCCACATCAATGATGTCAGCACCAGCAGCCACCAGTGCTTGCGCCTGTACTAAAGCGGTAGAGGAAGTGTTAAACTCACCTCCATCACTAAAGCTATCGGGCGTTACATTTAAAATGCCCATCAAATAAGTCCGCTGTCCCCAATTGAAACAGCGTTCTCGAATTATCAAGTTCCTTGGCATAACCTTATATTGAACCATTAGTGGCAATCAGCAGCAACAAGCTGGTGACGACACCATAGGTAAAAATTAGTCCTAGATAACCCCAAGGACGAGAAACTCGTTTACCACGCACCCAACGAATCTGCCGTCTGAGCGAAAAATCTCTGCGTACCTCTGCGCTTTACTTTGCGTCCCTCTGCGTTTCAAAATATTATCTGTACCTCACTTAACTGGGAATCGCTATAACCAAGCTTTCATTGATTTGGAATGATTAGTTTATTTTTGCCGTGTTGTACTAGATTGGTCAGCGAATGCTTTGAACTCGACAGCATCATGACTACAGAACAAGCGTACATCTTTATTGCGATCGCTTGATAATGCGCGTAGCCGATCTTGATTGAGCAATCGAGCCTGACGATCCACTTCCATCATCCATTGGTAGGCGCGTAAACCTGGCGTGCAGCTTTTTTTGGCTGAGTCCATCTCGTGCCGATAAAAATAGGCATCACCTGCGTGCAAAAGCCAACCCTCTGGTGTATCAATGGCGATACCAGCATGACCCCGCGTGTGACCAACAAGAGGAATCAGGAGAATTTCTGGCGGTAGCCCATCGAGGTTACGTACTGCTTCAAAACCGAACCAAGGTTCGCCTCCCGCCGAATAGTATTTCCAGTGCTTAACCTCATCCCACTGTTCTGGACGATAGCGCCTTTTGGCAATGAAGCCGCCCCGATCCTGGGCGGTTTCCATCTCAGTCTGCATTACGTGTACCGTTGCTTCCGGGAAATCTTCCAGACCACCGGCATGATCGAAATCGAGGTGGGTAAGCACAATATGACGCACATCTCGCGCGGAAAATCCCAACTTTTCAATTTGATCGACTGCTGTGTATTTTTTATCAAACTGGATGCCATTGAAATGAATGAAGAACGGGCTGAGGCGGGAGTAAGGGGAGTTGATATCGCGCAGTCCAAAGCCAGTATCAATCAGAACAAGTCCCTGCTCTGTCTCGATCAGCAGACAGTGGCAGACGAGGTGAGCTTTCGGGCCGCGACTGAAGCCATCGAAGAGGGCCCCACCAATCGGGCACATACAGCCGCAGTTGAGATGATGAATTTGCATGAATCCTCCGTTACGACTTTGACTGTCAAAGTGAGTAGGGGCGCACATCTGTGCATTGGTGTCAACTTAAGGTGAAAGTCAGCCTAGAACCAGCTTTTAGATATTGTCTCGTTCCCAGTCTCCGACTGGGAATGCCGTCCTAGAGGCTCCGTCTCCCTTGCTGGCGGCAGCAGCCCAATTGAAGTGCATTTCCAGCCCAAAGGCTGGAAACGAGATTTGAAAAAGCTTTCAGCTTAAGTTGACAGCAATGCACAGCTGTGAATCCCTACAGATGTGCAAATAATTTGGGATAATTTATTTTTTAGAACGCTTAAAATGAGTCTTGACTAGGTGCAAATTACTTGTTGCCTGACTCCGGCTCACTGAGCTTGCGATGCTGTTCAGCACTGACTGTATCAGGTAAAACCTTACTAACATTCGCCAGAAGCTTCGTTTTGAGGGAACCGGCGATGATGTGATCCTTACCTGCCATCAAAGCTTCAAAACCCTGCTTGGCGACCTCAGCCGGATCGTCCTTTTGATCCGTGCCCACTTTTGTGTCGTCCATACCCGCGCGGTGGAAGAAGTTGGTATCGGTGGGCCCCGGCATCAGGGCGGTGACGGTAACGCCCGTGTCCTTCAATTCGTTGCGTAACCCCTCCGAAAAGGAATGCACAAAGGCCTTGGAGGCGGCATAAACTGTCTCGAACGGGCCGGGCATCAGGGCGGCAATTGACGATGTGAACAGGATTCGACCCTTGCCAAGCTCAACCATATCCTTTACTACCCGTTTGGCAAGATGTACAGAGGATACGACATTTAGATCGATCAGATTGAGTTCGTCCTTTAGGTCGGTTTCACGGGCGAAATCACCACCGACACCAACACCTGCGTTGATGGCGATCGCATCTACTGGTCGCCCAGTCGCCTTAATCTGGTTGTAGAGTGTTTCAACACCGTCATAGCTAGCCAGATCGGCCTGCACTGTTTCAACTTTAGCACCCAGCCCCTCAAAAGCTTGAGCCGCTTCGTCAATGCTCGATCCAGTGGCTGTAACTAGGAGATCGAAGCCGTTTTGAGCAAACTGTTTTGCAAGTTCATAACCGATGCCGTTAGAGGCACCTGTCACGACAGCCAAGGGTCGGGTCACTGAACTGTTCATAACCATCTAAAATTCCTATGTAACTGCTCCACACTCGCTGGCGATGGTTTTATCGCTACCAAATAATTGCATGGACTGTGGGCTTTCAACCCTTACAATCTTAGGCAGGTGGCAGTGCGATCGCGTCTTTCTAAGGAAGTATCGCGAGTGTATCTTCAAGGTTACTTTTTTACAGTTCTGTATATACCTCTAACAGATTTTCAGGCTCTCAAAACTTATTTTAAGTGTTACCTTAGCTACGAACTTTCGTAACGATTTTTTGGGAATAAAATGAAGCCGATTCTTCATTTTTGGCGCAATCTTGGGCAAACTTAATCAAATGGTGTCCGACAAGTCCAACGTGAACCAAGTTTTCAATATTACCTGCTTTTAGTGCTGGCTTGGCCATTTTCCAAAAAGTCTGGCGATAGTTACTAAATAAGCCTATCCGCAGCAAAATATTAGTTAAATAAGTTAAACCTTTGCGAATATTAGCCCCAGAAGTGCGAGATGGACTGTTAGGAACTTCGATGCGATTTGGATAGGTGTGTTCCATATTGTAAGCAAATCGCTGATATAAAAATTCTGGCTCATAAGCAGTTGTAATGCAGCGCCGCCACATCTCAACCACTTGTTCGTAAGGCATCAAAAACTCAACATTTGATTCGCGGCTTTCATCATAGACAAGTCGCCCTTCTGCTTCTAATCTTCGCCATAATGGAGTTCTCGGTAATGCATGAAGCAGGTTAATTGTCAACATGGGAATTTGCGATGCCCGAATAAATTCGATAATTCGGTCTGCTGTTTCTGGTGTATCTGTATCTAACCCGATGATGATTCCTGAAACTACTTCCATACCATAACTATTTAAAACCTGAATCGCTTTTAAGATTGGCATACTCAGATTTTGGTCTTTGGAAATCGCATGAAGGGCATTTGGTTCTGGTGTTTCGATACCGCAAAAGATTGTGCAGAAATAAGCTTCACGCATCATTTCCAACAGCTTTGGACTTTGAGCTAAGTTGAGCGTTGCTTCACAGGCAAACTGGATAGGATAGCCATTGCGTTTTTGCCAGTCAATCAGATGAGGAAGTAACTTCATGGCGGCGCGGCGATCGCCAACAAAGTTATCATCGACAAAATACACTGCCCCCAAATTGCCTGATTGTCGCATTGCATCTAACTCCGCGACTACTTGCTCTGGTGTTTTCATCCGGGGACTGTTGCCATAGAGTTCGGGAATATCGCAAAACTCGCAGTGATAAGGGCAGCCACTAGAAAACTGCACATTTGCTAGGAAATAATCATTGATATTCAGCAAATGATAAGCTGGGGTGGGAAACTCTGTTAAGGGTAAACGTTCCTTGGTTTCAAAGCGAATTTGTTGTTGCGGACGTTTGAGGTTTTGGTCTAGATATTCGATCATGCGATCGCTAGCATCTCCCAATTCGCCCAAGTGTAAAATGTCAAAATCAGGGTAATATTCTGGACACCCAGATACCGAGGGGCCACCGACAACGGTAATTTTCCCGGCTCGGTGGGCAAGTTCGTTAATTTGATTAATCTGTGGTTTTTGGATATGCATTCCACTCACAATCACCACATCTGCCCATTGATAATCAGCCCGCGTTGCTGATTTGACATTCTCATCAATAAACCGCACTTCCCACTCTTTAGGTAAGTAGGCAGCCACAATTAAAATACCTTGGGGTGGCATAAAAGCCCGAACACTACCCATAAGTGGGTAAGCGTGATGAAAAGTACCAAAAGAACGGCTGTACTTGGGAAAAATACACAGAATGCGTCGATGGTGCAAAGGAACGTAGCGGGTTCCTTGAGTGACAGAAGCGGTTTTAGAATTGTCCGCTACATTAATTTGGTTCTCTAAAGACTTTAAATTCACAGTCATCGCAAATTTCACCCTGGAAAACTGAGCAGGTAATTTGACAGTTTATTGACAGAATTAGCTGTAATTCCAACTAGCTTACCAAAGAAAGGTAGGAGGCAGAACGAATTAGAAATGTATTTTTGCTCAAAACAAAGTCTTAAAGATTATAAATCGCCCAATCTTACCTTCAGTAAATCGCAAAGTTTTTTTCAAACTAAACAATTAATAACTTCCTCAAGGGTTTCTGAATCGGTTAGGGCTAGTTATTTTGGTGAAGTCAAGAGTAATTATTAGGATGGGTGTAAATTCCTTGTTAAAAAGCAGCAGCAAATTCTTTTGCAAAATCTTCCAACTTTACTTTGCCCATAGCAATTGGCTTATGCAGTTCATAATCCTGCCGCGATGCGCCGCTGTGAATGCTGCTGCCCATTTCAACAAAGTTGGCCGCAATATGTGCCGACATTCCACTCTCTTCCAAACCGCTTTGTGTTTGCTCGTCGGTCAAGATTACCCATTTTAAATCCGGCTTGCCAATGGCGGCACCTAAGATGTGAGCGGTTTCGTTGGCCGTATGCTCGTCACTTACCACATACCGCACTTGCTTGCCGATAGCAGATGTTTCTATCTCTTCTGCGGCGGCGACGGCAATATCTCTTGGGGCAACCATTACAAGCTTGTCGTCGCCACCATAGTTTGCGCCAATAAAGCCCAGCCCTTTTATCATATCTACAAAGTTGTAGAGATTGTAGTAGAAGTAACCAGGGCGCAGATGCGTAATGGCTACGTCTGACAGCTCATTCAAAATGCCTTCTACATCGTGAGAACCGAGGATGAATCCGGTGCCTTTATCTAAATTCGCGCCCATACTGCTAAGATGAACCACACACTTTACGCTCGACCGTTGAATGGCTTGTGCATAGTTGCTGCCAGTTCTTTGGTAATACTCTCTTGGATCGGGTACGGTGTAGTTTGGCGGCACCATAGCATACACGGCATCAGCACCAGTAAAAGTAGACACCAGGAAATCAACGTCTTCCAGTGAGCCGATGGCAGCGGTGGCGCCTAAAGCTTCAATGTCTTTTTGCTTTTCCGGCTTGCTGCTGATAACCGTAACCGTATGACCTTTTTGCACTAACTCCTTTGCCAGTGGCTTGCTGATGTTTCCTAATGAACCTGTTACTATAACTTTCATAAATATTTCGTTTTTGTTTGCGAGGATTCCTAAATTGGTTAGTGCTATTTGTTTTGGCGAAGTTAATGGTAATTATTAGGATGGGCGTAGATTCCTTATAATTTCATTTTTTGAAACTCTTTTCAAGAATATAAGTTTTATTGATAATTTAGGTATTATTTAGAACTAATATGTACGGGGAATTGAATTAGCGTAGGCGTAGCCCTTGAGCAAAACTTTGGGATTTACTGACCTTGTGCATGATTTCTGGCGATCTTTGAAGGGATGTTTAACTGGTAAAATATAAAATCTAGCCTAGCAATGCAAATTTAATTGGTTGGCAAACAACTATTATGGAAATCGCGCATGGGACATAAAAAGAGAGATTTTCATTTTTTGTTGTGTCCAACTGGGTATAGGCATCTGTCATGAATTTGATTTACTTTCTTTTGCGTTCTTCGTGGGGGATGGTGGCGATCGCGATCGCTACCGGATTTTTGAGTGGCGGTAGTAGTGCTGGCTTGATTGCCTTAATTAGCCATGCTGCAAGTAGCGGTAATGCTTCCCGCCTCACATCGATAATTTGGGGTTTTGCGGGGCTGGCTATAGTTGCACTAATTACCAGTATCGTTTCTCAAGTGATGCTGATTCGCCTTTCTCAGAATGCAGTCTTGCAATTACGGATGCGTTTAAGTCGCCAGATTCTCGCTTCCGAGTTGAGTCATCTGGAACGCTTAGGGAATCCTCGATTATTGGCAACTTTAACAGAAGATATTCAGGCGGTTGCTAATGCTGTTTATCAGATGCCTTTTATCTTTATTAATTTAGCGATCGTTCTGGGTTGTATAACATATATAACCTGGCTTTCTTGGTTAGTATTGTTTATGGTTTGTGGAATTTCAGTAGTTGCGATCGCTAGTTGTCAGTGGCTACTCAACAGAGGCGGGCAATTACTTACTTTAGCTCGTGAAGATGAAGATCATCTATTTAAACATTTTCGCACAATTACCGAAGGAGTCAAGGAACTTAAACTAAATTACAAGCGGCGTGAAGACTTTTTAGAAGAGAAACTACAATCAACTGCTAACGAGTTTCGCAATCACAACGTTAACGGTCTAAGCCTTTTTGCTATAACTTCAAGTTGGGGTCAACTCATATTCTTTTTTGCTCTCAGTTTTGTATTATTCGTGTTGCCTAATCTGCTTACTATCAATCCCGAAACTCTCTCTGGCTACATTTTGACCTTCACATACTTGGTGTTACCAATGGATAACATCATCAGTAAACTTCCTCTATTAAGCAAAGCTAGCATTGCCTTACAAAAAATCGAATCACTGGGTTTATCTCTAGCTAGTCGAACTGAAATATCCACTGTCCCACCTGCTCTGAAATCTGACTGGCAAAGGTTAAAATTTCAAAGTGTCACCCACACTTACTACACAGAGCAAGAAGACAATAGCTTTATTTTTGGCCCCGTCGATCTAACACTTTATCCTCAAGAATTAGTCTTTATTGTTGGCGGTAATGGTAGCGGTAAATCTACATTAGCTAAACTAATTACTGGGCTTTATATCCCAGACAACGGCGAAATCTGGTTTGATGACGAGTTAATTAGCGAAGAGAATCGAGAATGGTATCGCCAGCATTTTTCCGTGGTGTTTTCCGACTTTTATTTATTTGAACAACTTTTAGGATTAAAAAATTCTCACTTGGATGCTCAAGCCAGAAAATATTTACAAAAACTGCAACTAGACCATAAAGTAAAAGTTGAAAATGGACAAATTTCTACCACTGCTCTTTCTCAAGGACAACGAAAACGGCTAGCTTTACTCACAGCCTACTTGGAAGATCGACCAATTTATCTATTTGATGAGTGGGCAGCCGATCAAGATCCAGTATTCAAAGAAATATTCTACACTCAACTTCTCCCAGAACTGCGATCGCGGGGTAAAACAGTACTGGTGATTAGCCATGACGATCGCTATTTTCATTTAGCAGACCGAATTATTAAACTTGACTATGGCAAAATAGAGTACGATAAAACTTAATCTGGCAAAATCATTCATAATTATTAAAATAATATTTGGAGTTTGCTAAATAAAACTAATGTCTGAACAAAAGCCCATAAATCCTTGGAACTACAAACCTTGGTGGTGTCAACCTTGGTCTATAGTTCTCACAGGTGTAACACTGATTGGTGGTAGCTGGTTACTATTTAAAACTATCTGGCTAACAGTTCTCGTTTCCATCCCGATAGGAACGTGGATGGTATTTTTTGTGTTGTTTTGGCCACAACTAATGATTCGCAGTGGAATTTTAGAATCGTATAAAGAGTAGTTTGAGCTTAATGTAATGCGGGAAATTAGTCTAGGTAGAGAAAATTATTCCACCACGTTCGAGATTTAGTATATCTGATTGTATGCAGCTAATTATATCAAGTTCGGGTGATTACTTGTAATAAAATCTATCGATGTAGCGACTGTTTTAAAAATCAAACAATCGACTTGTTTGTGAAGATTTATGAAAGCGATGCCTACAACGGGCTACGCCTACGCACCTATGTACTCGATCGCGGTGCGACTAAGTTTGAAGTACCTCAAAACGACTTTGGAGTACCTCAAAACGACTTTGAAGTACCTCAACACGACTTTGAAGTACCTCAAAACGACTTTGAAGTACCTCAAAACGACTTTGGAGTACCTCAAAACGACTTTGGAGTACCTCAAAACGACTTTGAAGTACCTCAAAACGACTTTTAAGTACCTCAACACGACTTCGAGGTATCTGTTGCTTATACAGCAGTCCTAAATCATTCGTGAGTTGAGTCAGATTTTTTAGTCACCTGATTTTTTTGCCTGAAAGGCTTGTAAATCAGCGCCTTTTAGGGAATGAATCAGCCCTGCCTTATCAAGGGGGACAACAGAAAATTTAGTTCCCTCCCCAAGACATACTACGGTGTGTGTACAAGTCAAATTACCCCCCTTAATCCCCCCTTATAAAGGGGGGAAATAAGAAAAATCCGGTTCCCTCCCCAATACATACGGGGAGGGTTAGGGTGGGGTAAAACCGTGATTTCTCGGCTATTTCAGACTTGTGTATACACCGTAGCTGCCCTTGGTAAGGAGGGAGGTCTACCACTTCTTCTAAAATACGTATTATATCTGCGTAAGCGTGCAGAGATGAGCAAAACTGTGCTGCAAAGTTAAGCGATCGCTCAAGCAAATTATAAGAAGAAGTTCTCCTAATCGGTTTCTAACCCTCGGAACTTACGTAGATATAAACTAATTAGTAGTATCAAAAACATTAATCCATGATAAAGAACTCTAACAATAAAATAAGTTTTAATAATTTTTTAATAAAATTGATATTTATTAAGCTTCTTTAGGGCAAAAGACCTTGTAAGTATCTAAATAGTTAGGTAATTTGCACAGGGAAAGTTAGGGTGACATGAACAACAGAGTAAACCAAAGGCATGAAGCACATAATGTAATAAAATATTTCTGTATATTCAACCGAATGTTGATTTTCGTTGCAGAGATATTTATGTTACCCAGCCTTGTAGCTGGAGAGGTAATACCGCGGTTGTTTCAAAATTTACAATGCCCTAGACTTTCCTGGCTAAGGCGTAGACATTCATCTGTGAAAATCCAACCTGTTCCTCTACCTGACAATGAAACGGAAAGGCTCAAAGCACTGGCAGACTACAATATTCTAGATACCCTACCCGAACAAGCATTTGATGACCTAACTGCGATCGCTGCCTACATTTGTAAGACTCCAATTGCTTTAATTAGCTTAATTGATAGCGATCGCCAATGGTTTAAATCTAAGCTTGGACTAAAAAGTAGCGAAATACCCAGAGATTGGTCTTTTTGCTCCCATGCCATTCTGCAACCAGATGATATATTAGTGGTTTCTAACGCCCTTAAAGACGAACGCTTTAATAACAATCCCTTAGTCAAAGGTAATCCCAAAATTCGTTTTTATGCTGGTGTCCCTCTAATTACGCCTGATGGTCTTCCAATTGGGACATTGTGTGTTATGGATACCATTCCTCATCACTTAAATTATCAGCAGTTAGATGCATTGCGCCGCCTAAGTCGTCAGGCGATCGCTCAAATAGAACTCATTCAGGAAGTTCGCTACCGCAAACAAGCAGAGATTGAAGGAAGACAGTTATCGCTGACTGATGAACTAACAGGTTTGCATAACCGACGTGCTTTCTTGCTGATGGCTGCACAGCAGTTGAAAATTGCTCACCGCATGAAAGTGTTTTGCTGGGTTATTTTCATTGATTTAGATGGACTAAAACAGATTAACGACACCCTTGGTCATGACATGGGAGATGCCTTGATTATTGATGCTGGTCGATTACTTAAGCAAAGTTTTCGGAGTTCAGATATTGTTGCCCGCTTGGGTGGAGATGAGTTCATTGTTTTCATCTCTAGCTACTTTAAGGACGCTGATAGTATCCAAGCGCGTCTACAAACAAATATCGCTAACTTTAATCAACAGCAAAACCGTAGCTATAAACTTTCGATGAGTATTGGCATAGAGCGTTACTCACCAGAGAGCAATATGTCACTAGAACAACTAATCGCTAGGTCTGACAAATTAATGTATGCTCAAAAGCGTCTCAAGCGGCAATCAGTTACATAGAATATCCCATCACATAACAGTCTTTAACTACGAATTACGAATTACGAACTTGTACTGAGCGTAGCCGAAGTATTACGAATTATTTTAATTTACCACCTGGCTCCCATGACTGCGGGGATCGTCTTGATTCGCCGTTGGTGCTACTGGGGCTGAAAACTTAGAAACTTTACCGCTAGCTTGAGCATAAGGGAGAGAGGAACCAGTAACCAAAGCTTCTAAGTTACTAGCCATAATCTTCCGGGGTTGATCGCCGATCGCTTGGGCTATGGTTTCTCCTTGCTGACTCAAAAATACAAAATGAGGAATTCCATCCACCCGAAATCTCAGCATTTCCGGCAGCCACTTGGTATTATCTACATTCAACATGACAAAATTCATCTTGTCAGCATACTCTGTTTCTAGTTGAGTGATATCTGGTGCCATTTTTTGGCAGACAGTACACCAATCAGCATAAAACTCTACTAGAGATGGTTTGCCATTGCTGAGGGCTACTTCTAACGGTGTGGAAGTCTCACTTAACTTAGCTAGAGTTGCCGAGGTTGTTTCAGTTCGCAATCCTAAGACGAGGGAAACGCTAAGTGCGATCGCTACCATTATAATTAAGAAGTTTCTCAGACGCTTCCCGAATGTAGATTCAGGTTTTTCGGGAGAATTAACAGATGAATCAGTACTCATAACAGCAGAATTATTAAAACTTCTTAAGCAATTTCTTCTTTAGTTTAGCTGACTCTACGCTCTTTAATTTCTCTAGCTTTGGAACAGTTGAACTGGGGGTTGGGGATTGGGGATTGGGCATTGGGCATTGGGCATTGGGCATTGGTTATAAATTATTCTCCCCTGCCCGCCTACTCCCCAGTCCCCAGTCCCCAATCCCCAGTCCCCTATTTACTTAACTTACAAAATTGCTCCAGTTTCCTTCAAATAAACCCGCGTAAATGGTTCATCTTCACCCAAAGTATAATCTTCAATCAACCCTTTGCGACGAATAGAAATATCGTTGCCTTTTTTAATCACCACAGTCGAACCATCGAAAACATCTCGCGCCAAAATCATCTCAATTTCGGTGGGATTATCCAAAACTACGATATTACTATTTTGGTAAAATATGCCCTGTTCTTCGAGGATTTCTTCAGGATACTCGGCAATTAGCAAATCAACTTTGGGATGACGCAGCAAAGTTTGGACATTACTGTTGTAATCTTTGCTTAATACTTTTTTCGAGCGATTCACAAAAACAGCATCACGGCAAACAGCACCTATTGTCCAGTTGGGATTTTGCAAAAGGATATGGTCAATCGTTGCTTGCAGTTCTTCAACTGAGATTTTGTTAAAGGTAATAATTGGTATCCTGGCATCTGTACCCGACTCAAAAAAGGTTTCTAAAATATGAGAAGGTACATCAACACTTTCACCAACAGAAGGTTTCAGATGCATTAAAACGCCTGGTGCAGCATTGATTTCTAAGATGGCAAAGTTACTGGATTTCCAAGATTCTGCAAGACTTTTGGTGATTACATCAATCCCCAGGCAAGTCAGTTGGAAATGTTGAGCAATATCTTGCGCCAAGATAATATTGTCATCATGAACTGTCGGGGTTGCATCGATGCTCATACCTCCAGCTGAAAGATTGGCAACTTTACGCAGGTAAACAGTGCGTCCTTTCTCAATCACGCTCTCTAATGATAAACGCTGTTCTTCTAGGTAGAGTTCCATCGCTTCATCGATCTGAATTTTACTCATCGGCGAGGTTGGCGTGTCTAAACGTGCAGGTTTGCGGTTTTCTTGGCGAATTAACTCTGCAAGCGTTAAATACCCATCACCCACAACTGATGCGGGACGGCGTTCTGTGGCGGCGACAAATCGACCATTAACACACAGCATACGAAAATCCGATCCTGTGATGCTTTTCTCAACAATTATTCGGGTTTGCTGATTTTCGGGAATCGCTGCCAGTGACCGATTAAAAGCAGATATCAGTTCTTTTGAGTCTTGTACATCAGCCGTGACACCAATTCCTTTGTGACCTACCACTGGCTTAACTGCCACTGGGTAGCCAATTTCTCGTGCTGCTGCCAAAGCTTCTTTTTCGGTAAAGACAATACTACCTTCAGGTACTGGGAAACCCAAGGTTTTCAAAAATGCCTTACAATCATCCTTGCGGGTAGTAAATTCCGAATCTAGATGGCTATCGCAGTTAAATGTTGTTGCTACTCCCCGGACGTGTTTTTTTCCTAAACCGTATTGCATCAATCCTTCTTCCCACAAATAAAAGGCGGGAATACCTTTTTCATAAGCTGTTCGCAATAGGGCGTAAACCGTGGGGCCTCCGTAGACAGATGCGCGAAATTTATCTTGCAGCCTTACCAGCTGGTCATCAAAAGCAAAGTCTTCATCTTGGGTAATGGCTTCAAACCAATCCCAAACAAAGTAAATTACCTCTCTAGTTGTGCGTTCATGTAGTGATTGAATGCTAATCCGGGTGAGATTTGGATATGGCTTCACACTCCAGCGATTAAGGTGTAAATCCATGTCCAATTTTGCGGCTTCGGATACAACTTGGGCAAAGAGATGGGCATAAGATTCGTAGGTTTGCTCGCGAAGATTTGGATAGCGATCGCCAATGCTGGCAATATAATCTTCAATGGGCAAAGGCTCTCTAGAGTCAATTAGAGCAAAATCAAATGCTAGCGCCCCTACATTTAAATAAGGGTTGGGGCCAAGGTAATGCTTGAAGTTGAAAATATCGAATACATCTGTTCTTCTAGCATTAATGCGGACTAATTCACTGCTTTTTTGTAGAACCATTGATTACGAACCTTCGGCTAAACACCCTAAATTTTTAATGCTGAGTTGTAATTACTCAGACTTATAGATTGTAGATTGACTCAGGTTAATTTTGGAGAGTGATGGCTTTGCCACTGAGCTAATCAGAACCCACGTTAACTTTATTACTAAGCATTTTTAACTATCTTAAGGCATAATTAAATCTTCAATCTTCTGCTAGGAACCAAGAACAGTCAATTCATCCTCATGAATAATTAAAGATATAACCTTTGAAAGGTACAACACTCATCCTAAAATTGTATAAATATATGTAGGGCATTAAAAAGACAGTATAAAAAGACAGCAAAGTATGAATAGCACACAAGCTGCTCTAAGAGATGAAATTCGAGAACTGGCTGACGAAGCTTTTCACCAAAAGCTGATCTCTGGACATGGGGATGGCCCAGACATGAATGAATATCAAATTGTCTACCAAGGCAAACCCAGGCATCTCCCACTCGAACAAGCACGTTTTTTCTTAACTAACTTGCTTTACAAAAGTCGGATTCATTAGAACTTGCCATCAGATATCTATTTGCATCTAGCTAGGGTCAATACCAATTACTCGCATCGCCCGATAAATCTCCAATAGATCGTTAGCAATATTGCCAAAAATGCCTCTAGAAAATACTTCTAGAGGCAGTTGATGTTGTAGATTTTATTTAGTGACTGGAAAATTAAATAATTTTTCAGAAAAGTATTTTGGTCTAATTGCGATGTCTAACGACAAGCCGCTTCTGTACGAACGCGAACAGGGTGTCGCAGACAAACGCTTTGCGTAGCAAGATCCCCGTAGGGGTATGCGTCTACGCAAATGTTAACCCTACTTTTATCAAGTAATCTATCAAAGGGATGATTTGATACATTGAATTGTCATGTTTTAGTGAAATTTATTAACTCAAATCCCAGGGAGCATCATGGTTGAAAGTAATATCAAAAAGCAGTTAGTAATTATTGGCGGAGCCGAAGATAAAGAGGGTGATTCCGTAATTTTGCGGGACTTTGTCAGACGCGCTGGAGGTACAAAGGCGTATATTGTAATTCTGACAGCAGCCACAGAACTACCAAGAGAAGTGGGAGAAAATTACATCAGAGTGTTTGAGCGCCTGGGAGCCGAAACTGTTCGCATTATTGATACAGAAACCCGTGAAGATGCAGCTTCATCTACCGCGTTGGAAGCTATTAATAAAGCAACTGGGGTGTTTTTTACAGGGGGAGATCAAGCTCGTATTACCAACATCCTCAAGGACACCGAAATCGATGCGGCGATTCACCAGCGCTATTCTGAAGGCGCAGTTATCGCAGGCACAAGCGCCGGAGCTGCTGTGATGCCAGACGTAATGATTGTGGAAGGCGACTCAGAAACACATCCTCGGATTGAAACTGTCGATATGGGCCCAGGTATGGGATTTTTACCAGGGGTAGTAATTGACCAGCATTTTTCCCAACGGGGACGCTTGGGACGTTTAATATCAGCTTTGGTACTACAGCCTGCTGTCTTAGGATTTGGTATTGATGAAAATACCGCTATGGTAGTGGTAGATAACCAAGTTGAAGTAATTGGTGAAGGTGCGGTTACGATTGTTGATGAATCAGAAGCTACATATAACAATGTGGACGAAATTTTGAAGGATGAGTCTTTGGCAATTTGTGGAGCAAAGCTTCATATTTTGCCACATGGCTTCAAATTTGACCTGAAAACTCGTCAACCTCTCGTAAACAATGGCTCTGTATCAAATGCCTCTCAACCACTTGCTTCAATTAACACTTAACTTTTAGCAAGTGTATTTCAACAGAAAGTTTTATTGAACAGAATTCAGGAGTCAAAATTCTGAATTCTGCATTCTTCTTCAACTAATTGCTGTAATACCCCCTGTCTGAACCTTTGGTAGGCAGGGGGTATGAAAGCTGTTTAAAACCTGAGTTTAAGCGAAATAAAGTCTGTGTAGTAGTTAAGTTTTTAACAATCTAGTATAGCAAAGAGTGATATTTAAAATAACCATCTTCACCAAAGTAAGTAAGGTAGAAAGAATATCAAGGCGATTTCCTTAAACTATAAAAACTGTCAGAACGAATCTGACTGCCATTTCGCCAAACTTCAACTCTTTGTGGAGTGACTAAATAATAAAAACTACCATTATCTGCTCGATATCTGTCTTTACCAATATTCAAAGCTACTATCTTTATAGGCTTGCTTGGGGCTTGCTTCAATTGCCCAATATAAAATAATTGACCATTTTCTTTACAGACTTTTATACGAGAGCTTATAGTCTCACCTTCAATAAGACTAATTCCATTACATTTAGTATCAGTGCTTACAGGTGCAAAATCTATAGGAATTGGCTGTTGTGAGGGTGAAACTTGATTTGCTACTGGGGGTGGCGAAACTGGGCGGTTCTGGTTATCCACTTGCTGAATTTTAGAACCAAAGCCAACACTTGCAGTTACGGATGTCAACAAACGAAGAGGGTCAACTGCTATTCGACCATTTGGATGAACTTCAAAATGCAGATGAGGTGCTGTACTATTGCCTGTAGATCCCATCTCGGCAATCATTTGACCTTGAGTAACCTGTTGACCTTTGCTTACCAACAAACGGCGATTGTGACCATAAACAGTAATGCTGCCATCGAGATGTTTAATAGTTATGGCATTTCCTAATCCCCAATTATCCCAACCTGCTTTAACAACTGTACCGGATGCCGCAGCAATAACAGGAGTTCCAGACGCCCCTGCAATATCAATGCCTTCATGTTGATATTTGCGGAAGCCTTGAGAAATAAACCCTTTAGTTGGCCAGATTAAGTTAGAAGTAGGGATAGGAGTTTGCCCAATTGGGGAATCGTCTGCCAATTGTGTTAAGGCAGATGTAGGTGTAGTTAATACAGCCGTTAAGGATATTAACCCAACTAGTCCATAAGTACGGTATCGATAAACTATAGATTTTTTCATAAGTTGCAAGTCTATTAGAACAATAATTCAGACACTTTCTGATTATTTGTTGTTTCAAGCTTACTCGCAAAATATCAGGAAATCTTTAAGCTGTTACGCAAAAAGAAAAGCACATCAACTGGTGTACCCCTCTGGGGAAGCAAGCTACGCACAGCGTCTCCTTCAGGAGAGGTTGTCCTAAGTCAATTGTCCTTTATCCTTGGTAAACACAAATGACTAATGACGGTCTACACGGAAAATAGTGCAATATGTAGTTGCGTTAGCTTAGTGAGTTTGTAGCTTTCTAGCTTGTTAGACTTTAAATTCACCAACGAGTTCTTGATTTTATATCATGTCTACAGTAAAAAAATAGGTGAGTTAAACTTGCCTAACCCACCCGATAAAATTAAACATTAGAGAAATATTAGAGAAATTAACCATTAAAAACGCGACTGCGCCATTTATTCAACCGAGCTTCCCCAATTGTTGCAGATCGTCGAGCATCAGCAATTTGCTCTTGCAAAGCTGAAATCTGTTTTTCTTGGGCGTCAGCTTGCTGTTGCAAAGATGTATACTCACCTGTGCTAGTGGGTACACTAGAAGACTGCCAAGTACTACTAAATTTTGTTGTGCCGATGCTGGCAAATGGTCGTAAGTCTGCTAATTGTTGTTGCAAAGTTGCAATCTGGCTTTCTTGCTCTTTAATTTTTTGCCGCAAGCTTTCCTCGGCTGCTGTGGAAGCTGCAATAAAGGTATTAACTGGAGCAGCAGTTTCTGGCTTGGGCTTGAATATTTCAGCCAGCAATGCACTAATATCTGTGAGTTTCTGTCTGCCGTAAGGAGCGTTGGTAATTAGCGATCGCACCAGTTGAGGTTCATTATTCGATGCTAGGTTCTTATCACTGCTAGAGTTGCTCCGCAACAGTTGTAACATATTGGTAAATTCCAATATCTTTTTGCCGGTTTGAGTTTTATAACCCCGGTAATATGGCACTATGTTCTCGCCAAAGGCATCTAGATACTCGTCGCTATCAAGATAAGAATCAATATCCGCTTCAAAACCTTTCTCATCTAGAATGTTGCTGTGATGTATCGTCTCGGAGTAATCATCAGGAGCGCGTCCGAGTAGATGCTTAAAGTTCAGTTCAATTGCCCGGTAGCGGTAAACGTTATCAAAAAATCTAGAGCGATATAACTCTGATTTGGCAACTTGACGCACAAACTCACGCACATCGATTATACCTTGCTTGAGTTGGGATTCTGGAACTACGAGCCGCTCACTTTCCATGATGTAAGCATTACCCAACACTTGCCGATAAACTGCTCGAATTACAATTTCAATATCATCAACTGAAGCAGTAGTCCACAGTTCTATAGGTTCTGTTTGGGGAAATGCTTGATATTGGCGTCGTCTGGTTTCTTCGTCTAAGAAGGTCTGCATAGTTGGGTTATTGTGGGTAAGGGGAACTAATTTGTCAAGTAAAATAAAATTTCTGTAGTAGGGTGGCAATACTAAAATGCAAAGCCATAACAGTCCCTACTTAAGATTTACTAATTCCTGGTTATTGATATTAACTTATCAACTTTTGGTGATTTTTTTAGTTACATTTTCTAACAAACTTAGACGGCTAACTATTAATAACTAACAACTAATCACAATGAGAAATTAGCAATTAGACATTAATAATTAGCCGTCAACCCCCTTGGGGAGTATTTAAAATTCAAAACTTAATTTTGAATTAGAGTATAAACGCCTGTCAGAACAATTTCTACAGGATAGTAACTCTCAAGCACGCTCATCAAATCTAGTGTAGAAACCACCGTATTTGATCCAGTATTGTTTCAAAGTATGATGAGGTGTATGTAAACTGGCTTTTGCCTGATATAAAATTACTTGGCGATGATCGCCCATCCAAATTTTGTTAACTGGGTCAACGGATATTACTGTCCCTCCTAAAGAAGCAACGCATTCAGAGAATCTCTCAATCGTTGTATATTCTAATGTCTCGAATATAAAAAAATTACCCGAACAAATCAAATGGCGGCTGCGAATCCAGCAGCGCATTTTTTTTTCAGCCAGTGGAGGCAACATTTTGGTTTTAACAGATTCAAGCTGAATCAACATGATGCGCTCACCGCACGTAATTCATCAGCAAAACTCTCCCGTTTTTCAAATTGTAATGGCCCAGCAGTAGATCCCCATATTTGCTTATGGGTTTCAATATCCATGCCTTTATCTAGACTTATCCAAGTACGCTCAGTTATTTCTACTTCGCTGACAAGATATGTCTGGCATCCATTGCGTTTAATCAGACATTGATTGCCTGGTTCCACACTACCTCGAAACATTTCACCTTCTCGTTGGAAAACCATCGAACAGTGATAACGCCGTTCGATGCTTTCTGGGGTAATGGTTTTGAGGATATCTAATTCACGAGCTGCACCTGCATAAAGCATCTGATCTTTCAAGCTGTAATTTTCGATATAAATGCGATCGCCCCAATCGACTAGTCGATGTACTCCTTGACGGTAGGGTGTCCATAAATCGTGGTCATAAGCTTGTTCAGAATAGAAACCGATACCAGAAAAAAATTCAATCGGTAAAGGACGAAAATAAATGTGAATGTGGGCGTAAAGTTGCGGATTTGCAAAAGATTGCTTGTAGTTGCTAAAATCTCCTGCCATCCAACAGGCTAAGGTGAGCAAATCGCTAGCGTTAGTGCTAGATTCGCTGGGCGCTATCGTCACGTCGCTTCGCTCCAAATTCAAAATTCAAAACTTGTACTGAGCTTGTCGTTGGCGTAGCCTCTCCGCCAGGAGAAGTATTCACGTATTACAATCTCCATAAATAAATTTAGGAGCTTGTATCCTTTTATGTTTTAACCTGATATTTGCTAATTGATTTAAGACAAAGAGCGAATCTCTGAAGAAAAGGAAGCTGTTGTCACACCTTTACCATCACTGGTTTTAATCGTCGCTACCCGAAATCGGAGATTTGGATTAGCAAACCAAATTCGCTCCTCAGCAGCAGCGAGTTCATACTCTGTTAACAGGGTAAAAATCCCATCATCACTCAGATGATATTTAGCCACTGCTGGAATTGTTTCAGCGTACCCCTTATCCCGCAGAAGTTTGCCTCTAGAAGGATTTTCGACATCGGGAATTGGTACTAGTACAGTACTGCCAGAGATTGGTTTATCGTCCCAGTCTGACTCACCTTCCCAAGTCATCCGAAAAGGGTGAGTGATACTGGCGGGTTCAGTGTTATACAATTGACAGATTGCTGCCACTGCTGGATCGTTAGTGGATAGAGACTCAATGTCAATGTTAGATAACACTTCTTCAAAGTGGGCGAATGCTAAATGATGAGCGCTACGCTGCGATCGCCATCGTCCAATTGAAAGTTCAAAAAAGTCAGTAATTTCCATTAGAAAAGTGATCTTAAAAAAGTAGCTTAAAATCCAAGAGATATCTTGGTAAAAAACAAAGTTATTCTCCTAGTCTATAATGTTAGCCTCCTTGACCACAACTGAATTTGGAGTGCTGAGTGGGGAGAGACGCGATTAATCGCGTCTGTACAAGAGTTAAGAGTAGAGACGCGATTAATCGCGTCTGTACAAGAGTTAGAAGTTAGGAGTTTTTTTTGTCCCCTTGTCCCCCTTGTCCCCCTTGTCCCCCTTGTCCCCAGTCCCCAGTCCCCAGTCTCCTTACTTAGACAAATCTAAGCAACTTCAGTGATACTGATAATTTTGCCGCCTGTGCGATGAATGTTTTGCACTTGTCCAGACAGTTGGTTGTAGTTAACTACGTATTCCAGATTGCCCAGACGAGTACGGAGATTACCTGCACCTTTGACAGCCTTAATCAAGAAGCGTTTGTCGGTGCTGTTTACACTAGAACCAGCTGCGGGAGCCTTGATGGATGTGGATAAATTAGAACCGATATCGCCGATTAGTTTGGCTTTGCGATCGCTATCACTGCTAGCGAATCCTCTGACTAAGCTAAAGGTGCGGTTAAAGGTAACATTTTTAATTCCGATTTGGGAGCTTGTGCTGCGAACATAAGGAACAATATTCTCGCCAAAATTCTGCTGATATTCCTTGCTATCGATATAGGAGTCGATCTCAGCATCATAGCCCTGTTCGTTGTAGATGCGGACGTGTTCGGAAATTTCTGCTTGATCGGCAGGAGGACGCCCTAGTAGGTGTTTGAAGTTCAGTTCAATGAACCGATACTGGGAAGAAGAGTTGAAAAACAGGGATTGATAAATCTCTGATTTCGCAACTATGTTGACGAATTCGCGGACGCTGATTTTGCGATCGCGCAATTGCGATTCAGCAGTGGCTAGTCGCTCACTTGACAACAAGTGAGCATTACCCAAAACCTGTTTGTAAACTGCCCGAATCAGTGTTTGTAATTCGCTTTCGCTGGTGTTCGGACGCAGTTCAACATTAGGTGAATCAATTGCCCAAAGTGACATTGAGGTATCTCCTGAAAAACGCTAATTTAATTTCCGAGCATCCTACCCCTTATGGAGGTAGAATTTCCCATCAGTTGTCAGTTATTTTTGCTACTGACTAGCTTTTGTAAAACTTTAGTTTGTGAAAATGTGTTAAATGTCTTCGTATATCACAACTGACGGCGGAATTGGTCAAACTCCAGATTAGCGATCGCTTTGGCTAACTTTTGAGCGATCGCGATTTACGCAAAAAATAGCCGAAAATCATTCTTTTCAGGTAAGGGCAATTTTATGTATACGCATACTTCTAGGTGGAAGCTAGCTATGCGGAGTGTCTCGCTCAGAAGCGGCTTTCCGCAAGGTATTGCCCTTGAGTGCGTTTAGTTTTGCGTAAATCCCAGAACGAGCGACACTGGGGATTGAAAGATTAGAGACTGAGTACACCGGAATTATTTCCCAATCCCTAATCTCTAAATCCCCAATTTTTATTCTTTAGTTGACAGGGGTAATACTGGCGATCGTGCCACCCTGCTTGTGAATCCGTTGATACTCTTGTGAAAGCTTATTGTATGGCACAAAAAAGACTTGGTTACTGCGACGAAATTTGGAAATATTATTTACCACATTTGCTTTGTAGCCAGTAACTTCAATCCGGTATACCTTACCATCATCACCAGAACCCACACCCTGACGAGTGCGAGGGGTAGATATTGGGTTGCGGAATGTAGCGCCCTTGCTGGCTGGTGAAACTACAGGAGTAGGCGTGCTTTGAATTAGCAAACTGTTTAATTTTGGTTGTTTGCCAGCTAAGTCACCTTTCAGGCTGCTGCTAGAAGAACCACGTACCAGTTGAAACAAGTGGGTAAACTGAACCAAACTCTGAATAGCTTCGGTTTTGTAGCCCCGAATATAAGGCACAATGTTTTCCCCAAAAGTTTCTTGGTATTCGTCGCTGTCTAGATAAGAATCAATCTCACCCTCAAAACCCTTTGTATCCAGAATAGTGCTGTGTGTACGCGTTTCTTCTAAATTCAATGGCGCACGACCAAAGAAATGTCTGAAATTTAATTCAATCGCCCGATAACGAGGGGTGTTATCAAAAAACCGCGAACGGTAAAGTTCTGACTTCCCGACTTGACGCACAAACCCGCGAACGCTAATCTCACCCCGTTTGAGTTGAGATTCAGCAACAGAAAGCCGCTCACTCTCCATTACATAAGCGTTGCCTAGAACTTGTTTATAGACAGTTCTAATTACGGTTTCAACATCCTCATTAGAGCGATTTGGCCACAGATCAATAGGATCGGTGTCTTCAAACAGAGCGACCCCTAATCGTGATGCTGGTCCAAAAGCCATTCAAACTATCTCCCAGTTAGTAACTAAATTTTATGAGAAGGATATTCAGCAGATGTTAAAAAACTTTACATCATAGTGACAAAGTAGGGGACATAGAGACTTTAAATCCTTATTAGTCGTGATGATTTTAAGTTTTTGCATCGTTTGCCTTTACACATTGTGATACGATGCTGAAACCATATTTATTAAAATTTGTTAAGTTAAATTATACTTTAGAGAAATTTTAGCTTTTTTTTAGTATTGGATTTGCAATTGGGATGCAAGTGATGGTATTTTGCCATTCCCTTAAGCCAGAGTATTAATTGTGCTGAGTCACTTAAGTTTATCTCAATCAGTGGGCATGAATAAATTCAACTATCTTACGCAATATAAAATTAAGTAATATTGTTTGTTAGTCAGGGCTGAAGCTCTGACTACAAACCTTTGATTATTCATGCCCACTTACGCTTAACTTATCGAATTTGGAAAGTAGCCAATTGGCTAATTAAATGGTCAAAATAGGGAGCAAGAATTTGCTGCCGATCGGCTTGGCAGCGTTTCAAACTAGCAGTTTTGATGCTTTTTAAGCCTAAAATCATTGCATCCAATGGAACTTGTAATTCCTGATAGAGCAAATTCATATAATGCAGTCCTGTGGGACTTGTATATTCAGTGTGGCCACCTGCTATGCCATAAGTAATGCAGCGAAGAAAATGCCAAAAATCTCGCCAGCAAGCTTGGGCGCGTTCAGGTGGATAAAGACCGCCTCCAGGCTGGATAATTTCGGGATAAGTTGCTAAAACTTGTTCTCTAGATTCATCAATGATTTCGGCGGCGCGATCGCGTAACAATTGAGCAACAGGAATCAACTCAGAATTATCGGGTGACAAGGTTTTAATCTGCGATAAATCTTCGTCACTGAGGTAGCGAAAAGCATCATCCGCAGCTTGAAATATAGCGATCGCTGCTTTTGGATGGGACTGTTCCCACTCAGCAAAGCTGACAATTCTAGCTTTGGCTATTAATTCTTTAACGGTTTCGCTTAATTGAGTCATTGATTTAGGGGATGGGGGATGGGGAATGGGGCATTGGGCATTGTGCTGGAAGGGGGACAAATCAATTCAAAATTCACGCATTCAAAATTCAAACATTTTAGAACTTCTGCCTCCTGCCTCCTGCCTCCTGCCTTTGCCTCTTCTTTTCCAATGCCCTATGCCCAATGCCCTAAAATAAAGAATAGCTGTACCAAATGCACTTATGGAAATCCATAAAATCCAAGCTGAACTAAAGAACCCAGATTTTCACTATCGTTTGAAGGCGATCGCCGCCCTAAATGATTATGAATCAGAAGTTGCAGTTCCTCTGCTTACGAGTAAACTTCATGACTCAGAATTTTTGGTGCGTTCTTTTGTGGCTAGGGGATTGGGTAATCAACAATCAGCGGAATCTTTTGCAGCTTTGATGCAAATTATGAAATTTGATGATACTCCCAACGTGCGGGCTGAGGCGGCAAATTCTTTATCGCTATTTGGCAGAGTCGCAGTTTCTCATCTAGTTTTGGCATATTATCAGGATGACCACTGGCTAGTTAGACGGAGCATTTTGGCTGCGATCGCTGAAATGGATTGCCCAGAAGAACTATTTGATATATGCGTTCAGGGTTTAAAAGATGAAGATTTCACAGTTCAGGAATCTTCTGTTGATGCACTCGGCTTACTAGCTAATTCTAGTCAACATACTGCGGCATTATCCCAAATACTAACGTTGGTGAATGATGAATCTTGGCGGATGCGCGTGCGAGTTAGCTATGCTCTCAAACGATTTGATGAACCGAAAGCCAAAGCAGCTCTGAACCAACTTAGACAGGATGAAGATCACCGAGTTGTCGGGGCTGCTTTAGAAGACCTGTTGCCACAATAGCGGCGTGCGTTTGTCTGCAATGCAATATTGTGAGAAAACTTATTAGATAAACAGTAAATATTTGACTTTACCTTAAATTTGACCAAAATATCCGGTTAATCTGCCAAAATCTTGAAGAAAAGATCAACTTTTTCGAGATGAGGAGGCATTTGTGACTGATATACAAACGGGTCAAATGACTTGGCGATTACCAGGTTCCTCAGAAATTGCCTTACATTTGCGGCATAATGCTTCGGAACCTTGGCGATCGTATAAAGAATTTCCCCAATATGTTCTACCCGATCCGCCTGGTTTTTCCGAAGGATACGCGACATTTTTAGCACTCCTGAAAAAGAACTGGCAGCCGTTGTAAACTCACTACAGAGCAACTGGTCAAACAATTTTGGATCGATTTATTTCGCTCACAAGGAGCGCGGCTTGCATCTAAAATCTAAAATTGGCACGGTCAAGCACTCAAACTTTCACGAGTTGTTTTGCGGGTATAGGCGTTCCAAACATCGAGTTCTGAATGTGGACGACTGGAAAGCATAGCTTTAGTTGCTTCTGTGAGTCCTTGAGCAAGAGTAAAATCTGCCCCAGCAATACTTTGAAGATGCTCCATCTCTGCATCACTGAGATCGGTTGCTCGCAGGTCTGTATCCCGCAAATCGGCTCCTGTCAATCGAGCATTCCGTAAGCAAGCCCCTGTCAAATAAGCTTTTGTTAGATCGGCACCACTCAAAGAAGCACCTTGCAAATTGGCTCCTGTCAAGTCAGCGCCACTCAGATAGGCTCCACGCAGATTAGCACCTTGTAAATCTGCATTTCGTAAAGAAGCTGTATTCAGAAAAGCACCATTGAGATTAGCACCCGGCCCTACCGCTCCCGAAGTTTTGTAGTTATATTCTTCGGGCCATTTCGTTTGGGAATCATAACGTGCTACTTGGAGTTTGGCTCCCTCCAAATTTGCGCCACTGAGATTTGCTTGTTGGAGATCGGCACGGTTTAAATAGGCTCCCTGCAAATTAGCCCCACTCAAATCGGCTCCTTGCAGATTAGCGCCTCGCAAATCTGCCCCACTCAAATCGAGATTACTTAATAGCACTTCACTGAGGTCGGCTCCTAATAGATTGGCTTTACTCAAGTTAGCTTGTCGGAAATCGACTTCCTTGAGATTAAATTGGTACAAATCTATCGAATCCACAGGGATTCCGGCTTTCAGGGCTGTTAAGATTTCTGGAGTTGGACTGGGGCGAACGCTTGTAATAAGTTGAATTTCACTATTTGTCATCAGCTGATTAAAATATCACTTTTGGAGTTATTCTACACTTTAGCTAAACCGGGACTTCATCTCATCACTCAGTATTAATAACGCCAAAATTTGATAAAACGAGGTTTCAAAACAGATGCATATAATACCGCCTTTGACAATGATCGACTTCTTCCGTAAAAGTGAGGGTACGTGGTTTACGGAACGCGCCGTTCATCATTTTGACTCGGCGGCGGATGAGTCGGGGGAGTCGAATTTGATTATAAAAGTCATGGAAAAGGACGATCCGAAAGTCCAAGAAGTTTGTAAAGCCCAAGGGATAGATCCTAATAAAGCAACAAGCGGTGCTAGCTTTGCATGGCAAGCTAACCTAGATACCAGGCTACCGAATACCGATAATGCAGCGATTTTGGTTGATGTTCCCGACGAAACGAGGCGTTCTGGAAAACTGATTCGCAACCAAGGCTATGTTGAGAGCATTCCGGTTGTGAGCCGATATCGATTTGCTGATGATGGAGTACTGACGATTGATACTGACTATGACAACAATCAAGGTCAGGAACGTTGTTGGTTTGTTACGGATGATTTTCGTGTCAGAGTCAGTACAGTACGAATGATGAACGGAATTAACTTGATGACTTATTGTTCGGAGCGTCGCTGTGTTTCCCAAGAAGTCTTGCAGCAAATGATCGGTCGCAATCATGCTAGGCGTTAGTGGGATTGGGGACTGGGGACTGGGGACTGGGAACTGGGAAAGAATTTTCTTAATTCCCAATGCCCAATGCCCAATGCCCAATCCCTAATCCCCAATCCCCAATCCCCAATCCCCAATTCCCCATTAAGGAATGTTGCTTTGTTTCTCATAAATGAGACGTGCGCGATCGCCATAACTTATTTTCATGCAAGGGTTAACAAATCATGCTCCATGTATAAGCCTTTCCTGGAATTTTTAGAAAAAGAGCTATTTCAGCGATTTGATTTACAAAGTAGGGTCATTCCCCCTGGTTTGGAATTCAAAGTTAGCGATCGCGGCAGAAACCCAGCAACTATTCGCAGTTGGTGTTACCAATCTCAAGAGTTGCGGAAAATTCGCTATACCTACATTGATGCTGGAGAAAGCGCTCAAATTTTTAACAGCGTAATTTATCCCAGTCACCACTACGATTTACCTCTGTTAGGGATTGATTTTTTATCCTTTGGAAAAGTCAAAAATCTGATTGTGCTTGATTTCCAGCCTTTATTTCAGGATGAAGATTATCAAAAAAAATATATAGTTCCGCTAAAATCTCTTCACGATAAATACCCGGATTTGGCACAAAATTTAGAAATGAAGTTTTACGATGCCAACCAGTATTTTTCTAAATATCTATTGTTTGCCAAAACCGACCCGGAAACAGTGGCAACACGAGTCTTTGAAGCTTTTCAGGATTATTTAAACTTGTATTGGCAAATGTTAGCCGATGCCAAACCGCTCCAAGACCCTGAAGATATCCAACGGATTGTCAAAGCCCAAAAAGACTATGACCAATATAGTGCAGACCGCGATCCAGCATCTGGTTTGTTTAGCAGTTACTTTGGTCATGAATGGGCAGAACGCTTTCTCCATGAATTCTTATTTGAAGATGCTGTTCCCCTAGCAGTCGGTGCCGGCAAAAGATAATTGGCATTGGGCATTGGGCATAGGGCATTGGGCATTGGGGATTATTAATTTTGAATTCGGAGCGAAGCGACGTGACACTCTATCAACCATTTCTCGATTATGCGATCGCCTATATGCGATCGCGTTTGGATTTACAGCCCTATCCTATCCCCACTGGATTTGAGTCCAAGAGTGCTGTTGTGGGCAAGGGAAAGAATCAGGAAGAAGTTGTCACCACCAGTTATGCCTTTCAAACTTCAAAATTGCGGCAAATTCGGGCAGCTCACGTACAAGGTGGCAATTCGCTGCAAGTGCTGAATTTTGTGATTTTTCCCCGCATCAACTACGATTTACCCTTTTTTGGGGCAGATTTGGTGACATTGCCAGGAGGACATCTAATTGCTTTGGATATGCAGCCCCTATTTCGGGACGATCTGGCATATCAAGCAAAATATACTGAACCAATTCTGCCCATTTTCCACGCCCATCAACAACATCTATCTTGGGGGGGAGATTTTCCCGAAGAAGCACAGCCCTTTTTCTCTCCCGCTTTTCTGTGGACTCGTCCCCAAGAAACGGCTGTAGTAGAAACTCAGGTGTTTGCTGCTTTCAAAGACTATTTGAAAGCTTATCTCGATTTCGTAGAGCAGGCAGAACCCATAACAGATTCCCAAAATTTAGTAGCCATAGAACAAGCCCAACTGCGATACCTGCGATATCGGGCTGAAAAAGACCCAGCGCGAGGGATGTTTAAACGCTTCTATGGTGCCGAATGGACTGAAGAGTATATCCACGGCTTTTTATTTGACCTAGAGAGAAAATTAACAGCTATCAACTAAAAACTTTTTGACCTCACTCAGTGCTGAGTAGAGTGTCAATGAAGACTCGTTCAAGTCACGTTAAACTAGGAAAATAATCTAACTTATACCAATTCCAAAAATTTTGCAGCAGATACCCCACCTGCGCTGACGCACATCCTCACCAATGTATTGAGGACGATTGGGAATGGGTCTTATCTATATAATATATGTTGCATTCGTTTTGAAATTGGTATCAGCTGTACTTAAACTAGTTTGTCTTTATAATGGTTTCCACCTTTCCCAATCCCGCTTCTGTCGATCTATCTCGCATCCGACTTTCGATCCGCTCATTGCAACCGCAATTAGTAGAGTGGCGGCGACGATTGCATCAACAACCAGAGTTGGGTTTTCAAGAAAAACTGACTGCTGAGTTTGTATCACAAAAGCTGCAAGAATGGGGAATTGAGCATCAAACTGGCATTGCCCATACTGGCATTGTTGCCACCATCAAAGGCAACAAACTTCCTGACTCGCGACTTCCGACTCCGCAAGTTTTAGCGATTCGCGCGGATATGGATGCTTTGCCAATCCAAGAACTCAATGAAGTGCCGTACAAATCGCAGCATGATGGAGTGATGCACGCTTGTGGACATGATGGACATACAGCGATCGCTTTAGGTACAGCTTATTATCTCCAGCAGCATCGCCAAGACTTCTCTGGTGTTGTAAAAATTATCTTTCAGCCAGCGGAAGAATCACCAGGAGGCGCAAAGCCGATGATTGAAGCTGGAGTTTTGACAAATCCTGATGTTGACGCGATTATTGGTTTGCACTTATGGAATAATTTGCCTTTAGGAACAGTGGGTGTGCGGGCTGGCGCATTGATGGCAGCTGTGGAATGCTTTAACTGCACAATTTTGGGCAAAGGTGGACACGGCGCACTACCTCATCAAACTGTTGACTCCATTGTTGTTGCTGCTCAAATCGTCAATGCTTTGCAAACCATTGTCGCTCGGAATATTAATCCCATTGATTCAGCAGTAGTAACAGTGGGAGAACTTCACGCTGGAACCAAACGCAATGTGATTGCTGATACAGCGAGAATGAGTGCCACTGTCAGGTATTTTAATCCTAGTTTGAAAGGCTTTTTTAACCAGCGTGTCGAGCAAATTATTGCTGGAATTTGTCAGAGTCATGGTGCAAATTATGACTTAGAATATTGGTCACTTTATCCACCAGTAATTAATGATATTAAAATAGCAGAACTAGTGCGATCTGTAGCAGAACAAGTGGTAGAAACTCCTGTGGGTATCGTACCAGAATGTCAAACTATGGCTGCTGAAGATATGTCATTTTTCTTAGAAGAAGTTCCTGGTTGTTATTTCTTTCTGGGTTCTGCTAATCCCGCGAAAGACTTAGCATATCCCCATCATCATCCTCGGTTTGATTTTGACGAAACCGCCTTGGCAATGGGTGTGGAAATATTTGTTAGATGTGTGGAAAAGTACTTTGTTTCATGTCATTAGTCATTAGTAATTAGTAATTAGTCATTAGTCATTAGTCCGTTGTAGTCACAAATGACAAAGGACAAGGGACAAATGACCAAGGACGACCATAACAAAAATGTTCGCAATCTGATTTAGGATGGCTATATCTCTAATTCGTGACTATCGGTTTCTGTTTATTGCTAACTTCTAAAGGTAGGAAAATCGTCATCACTTCCCCATAGTGTGGACGCTGGCGCACAATTAGTTTGCCACCGATCGCCTGAAACAAATGCTTGGTTGCAGCGATATTCAAACTAATCGTGCCTGTTTCTGGTTGAAACATCAGCAGTTGACCGAGAGCTTTGCGAATTGGTGGCGTTGCAGGTATGGTGGCTTTATTTGAATCTTTGCATCGGAATTGCGGCGATAATTGTAACTTCAGTTGATCTCCTGCGGGGATAACTTGTACTTGAATATGGCTGCCAGCCGGTAAGCTGCGAGTAAAATTTTCCATCAAACCAGTGAGAACCCGATCCAGCATGGTGGGATTGCTCACTACTGTTGGTAGTTGCTGGGGTAAAACAACATTCAAAGTTAAGTTACGGCGATGCGCTGCTTGTTCCCAACGGGGAATGCTCTGCTGCAACACTTGATCTAAAGACATCGGTGTGAGTTGAGTTTTTGACGATTTTGCTGAGGCAGTAGTTTCTAGTTCTGCGGCCTTAAACAGCAATTCCATACGGTCAATTTGCTCTGTACACTCGTGATCGATAATTTTTAAGCGATTGATCGCGCTAGCATCTAAGTCTCGCCGCTTCAACAGCAGACGAGTCATGGTGCGAATAGTTGTTAAAGGTGTACGGACTTCGTGAGCAAAAGCTTGGAGCAATTCTACATCAGGATTTGAGGATTGGACATTAGCCATCCCTTCGGCTTTGCTTAGGGCAACTGGGCATTCAGGATTGGGGAAAACTTTTCTCCCCTGCTCCCCTGCTCCTCTGCTCCCCCGGTTACTGAGCGCAGTCGAAGTATGCTCCCCTGCTTCTTCCCCAGTCCCTAGTAAAAAGTCTCTAGTCTCTTCTGGTTCTGTTAATTCCTGAAGTAATAACTGACTAAAGTGGATCATCATGCGGTAGTCTGGTGCTACCGGAGAATACTGTTCTACTAATGCGTCCAGGCGGGCGAAAAATTCTGGATTAGCCAGCATTACCCGTGCCCCTAGCGATCGCCAAGCCTGCTGCACTATCTCTGGCTCAAAAGAAAATGAAAAAGTTTTTTTACCGTTTTTGTGGGTTGTTAAAACTAGTACTAATCTGAATTTATCTGTAAAAACCAAGCAAAATTGTTCTGCTCCGAGCGGATCGGCAGGTAGTAAAGGAAGTACCGATTCATTAGGAGCAATATCTTCATTGACAGACGCAATTGCACCTGGCATCTGAAATGGCATCAGCGCCAAAGGGTTAAATGGTTTTGCTGTAAAAGTTACTGTTTGTAAACTTTGAGTCAATTTTGGTTGACTAAACAAGGGTGCTGGTGCAGCTAAAACTAATCCTTGGGTTGTGTCAACTGAAGGGTCTGCTAAAGTATTTAATAGCAAATGTTCTGTCGCTGCGAGGCTGATACGCCACTGCTGCTCTGCTTTAGCAGGTGAACATTCTGCCACACTTGATTGATTTTGGGCCAAGATTTCGCTCAGGCTTGGCAATATCCATTGGTACACAGGCTTTCACCCCTTAATTCAAGAGCGACTAACAGCGTCTAGGTTAGACATTTCACTACTATCTAAGAGGTTATAGCTATTTGTATACTGATGACAGTGGTAGAACCGAACAATTCAGGGGCAATTACCCTCTAACTGCGATGTCTATGACGGGCTATGCTTACGCACTTAGAGGTTGAAAAACATTAGCACTGACTTTTACCGATAGGCGTGGCGATCGCCAACTGATGAATGTGCTGGTTTCGCTACTCGAATTGGGATTGTAATTACAAACTCTGCACCTTGTCCCGGTGATGAAATACATTGCAAAGATCCACCATGCTTATCTGTAATTATCTGGTAGCTAATCGATAAGCCCATACCAGTCCCTTTGCCAACTGGTTTTGTGGTGAAAAAAGGGTCAAATAAACGCGACTGGATTTCTTCTGAAATTCCTACCCCATTATCAACAATCCGAATAATTATATTTTCATTTACCTGAAGAGAAGAAATGCGAATCAAGGGATTTGGACAAAGTTCTTTTTGGAAACAATCTTCTAAAGCATCGATCGCATTTGTCAAGATGTGCATAAATACCTGGTTCATTTGCCCTGCAAAACACTGGATTTGAGGTATTTCACCATATTCTTTAATCACTTTAATTTCAGGGCGATTATTTTGTAGTTTCAGACGGTGTTGCAAAATTAATAGAGTACTGTCGATTCCTTCATGGAGATCGGCCGTTTTGAACTCAGCTTCATCCAAACGAGAGAAAATTCGGAGACTGAGAACAATTTCCCGAATGCGTTTAGCCCCCATCTTCATTGAGGTTAACATCTTAGGCAAATCTTCTATTAGGTACTCAATATCTGCTTCTTCGTTAGCATTTTGAATTTCTGGCTCTGGGTTGGGATAATGATTTTGATAAAGCTTAATTAACAGCAGCAGTTGTTGAGTGTAATCATCAGTGTGTTGCAGATTGCCGTAGATAAAATTAACTGGATTGTTGATTTCATGGGCAACTCCTGCTACTAGTTGACCCAGACTCGACATTTTTTCAGATTGAATTAATTGGATTTGGGTTTTTTGCAGGTCTTTCAGAGCTTGCTGAAGTTCTGCTTCTGTCTGCTGACGCTCAACAATCTCGTCTCGTAATTGTTCGTTGGCATTGACCAATTCATCTCTGGAATGTTGCAGATCGTCCGCCATTTTGTTGAACGAGGTAGCTAACTCGCCAATCTCATCCTGGGAGCAAATATTAACTCTGGTATTCAGCTTACCTTCAGACAGATTTACCACAGCTTGCTGGAGTTGTTTAATCGGTTTTGAAATGCTTCTAGAGATCAAATAGCCTACTAATAGTGCGAGTATGCCACATGCCAAACTGATAACTGACGTGGCAACAATATTTTTATGGGCTGTTGCTAGGGCTGCTTCATAAAGCGGTGTATATTCCAGAATGACTGCACCAATTCTTTCACCCTTGCCAGTCTTAAAAGGAACAGCAATCAATCGAATCCCATTTGGGTACTCAGGACTGAACTCAATATATGTTCTTGGTATACCATCTTGAATAGTTTTACCAACTTCATTATTGCGATCGCGATCTAATCGCGTACCAATGTCTTCTGGAACTACATCTGCCAAAATGATTTTATTGCGGTCTACAATCTCCAGATCGCGCTGACGTCTCTTGTGTAGCGAGATAACATGGTCTTGCAATTCCGCTAACATCTTATCTCGCGATTCCATTTCGTGGTATTCATCAAGTTCATGACTTACGAAATATGCTACTAGTCCAGCAACTTCTTCAGCCTCTTGTTGAGCAATATACTTAGCTATTTTCAATTGTTGATGGGCATTAATCGCACCAGTAATTACTGAGAGAGTCGCTATTCCTAGAATTCCCGAAATTAATTTCTGACTAATTTTCATTCCTTGCTCGAAACCTCAAGTACTGGCTACTGCGCTAATTCAGTTCTAGGGAATTTGCGCTTTTCCTAAAATTCCCAGATGTGTGCCTGAAAGCTACAGAGTCAAGAGCCATTAGCCAAATCTTTAATCTGGTTCCTTTTTGATGATGTGGATTACCGATAGCGTACCCCTGCGGCGAAACGACGCGTAGCGTCTTTGACAGGAGAAGCGGGAACGCACTAAAGGTAGCCTTATCCAGTACAATCTTGTCACCTTCAGAACTATTAAAGTCAGTAATAGTATCAACACCAACAACAGTAGACATATCCGCAAATTAGCAAATGTATGCTAGGAATAGGTTTTAACCATTATTTGGGGCTGGCGATCGCTGACAATAGTTTGAGGATAGAATCAGGGTTTTAAGGCGAAGAGTCACATTTTTCTCAAAATTTTTATCCCAAATACAATTAAATATCTTTAATTTTAAATAGCTCTTTTTAACTATTAAAACATAATAAAAATACCTAGTTAATTCGTAGGTATTTCTATAGGCTGTTCTGCGCTATCTACAATTAATTTGTATTCTAATAAACCTCTTGCATAAGTCGAATAAACCCCCTTTATCCCCCCGATATATTGGCGGTAAACTTAAAATCTTGCCCCCTCCCCTTCACAAGGGGAGGGTTGGCAGGGTGGTTTCATACAACGAGAGAAAAACTAAAAATGGGTTTCAAAGCCTCTCCCCGAAGCGGAGAGAGGTTTGGAGAGGGGTCAAAATCTATCGTTATACATGAAAAATCAAGACTTATATATTTTTCTTTTTTCGTATGAAACCACCCTGCTTCACAAGGGGAGGTTGGGGAGGGGTGATTCAAGGATTTTTGCAAGAGGTCTAATAATGATTGGCACAGCCTCTCGTAGACATCGTATTTTTTAGGTAGATTAACAATAGACTATCTCAAGGGCACTTTATGACTTCTTTTGATTCAGCTAAAGATTTAATACTAGTTGCTGGTGCTACAGGTGGAGTCGGGCAATTAGTGGTAGGCAAGTTACTCGAAAAGGGTTTAAAAGTTCGCGTTCTGACACGCAATGCTGCAAAAGCTGAAGAGATGTTTAACCAGAGAGTGGAAATTGCCGTTGGTGACATTCGCCAGCCACCTACACTGCCAGCTGCAATGCCAGGTGTTACTCACATCATAAATTGTACTGGAACTACTGCCTTTCCCTCTGCGCGATGGGAGTTTGACGAAACCCCGAACTTGATTGAATGGGGAATTATTTTCTTTAATCCCAAATCTAGTGAAGCAAAAGCAAAGAATAGTCCGACAAAGATTGATGCTCAAGGTGTCAGCAATCTAGTAGCAGCAGCACCCCAGAATTTGAAGCGATTCGTTTTCGTCTCTTCTTGTGGAATTCTCCGTAAAAATCAGTTTCCTTTTAGTATTCTTAATAGTTTTGGCGTGTTGGATGCTAAACAAAAGGGTGAGGAGTCCATTATTAATTCAGGATTGCCCTACACCATTATTCGCCCAGGACGCCTTATTGACGGCCCCTATACCTCATACGACCTCAACACCCTCCTGAAGGCAAAAACTGGGGGTAAATACGGTGTGGTCATAGGCACTGGTGATACCCTTTCGGGTGATGCCAGCCGGATTGATGTTGCAAACGCCTGTGTAGAATGCCTTTTTCAGCCAAATAGCTCTAGGAAAATTTTTGAAATAGTCAACCAAGGACAAAGACCACCTGTGATTGCCTGGGAAACTCTTTTTTCTGGGCTTAAGTAACTACTGAGTCTTTAGTATTGAGTACTGAGTGTTGAGTGCTAAGTGCTAAGTGCTAAGTGCCAAGTGCTGAATGCTGATGCTGAGTTATTATTCTCTTCCATGCCCCATGCCCCATCCCCAATCCCCAATGCTTCTGTACTTTATTGCCTCAAAAGACGGCAAACACCACTCAGACGTTACGGTTCACCCTAATTACTGAAAGTATTAATTCTTCTACATTAGACAGAGTGAAGACAAATTAATCCATGAACCAACTAAAAACAAAATTTAGTTAGTTTAACCGTCCCAAGTAAGGTTCGGGAAACCACCCTTCATGGACTGGCTACCACTAAGCTTCAGTATATATATCAGCATAGTCTGGAGTTTTAACCCCAGGAAAGCCAAATTAAAGGTATTCATGCTGAACTGGCTGATTTCTTGACCCTGTTGGTTCAAAATTTAGTGCTTTATATTCTCATTCATTCATTTGTAGTTATACGGAGCCAGCACCTAAAATGGCAAAAGTAGTTGGAATTGACTTAGGAACAACGAACTCCTGCGTGGCAGTGATGGAAGGTGGTAAACCCACAGTAATTGCTAATGCTGAAGGTTTTCGGACAACGCCATCAGTAGTCGCATTTGCGAAAAATGGCGACAACTTGGTTGGCCAAATCGCAAAACGCCAAGCGGTGATGAACCCCGAAAATACGTTTTACTCAGTCAAACGCTTTATCGGTCGCCGCTACGATGAAGTGGGTAACGAAGCTACAGAAGTTTCTTACAAAGTTCTTAGCAGCAACGGCAATGTCAAATTAGATTGTCCAATAGCTGGTAAACCGTTTGCTCCTGAAGAAATTTCTGCAAAAGTTCTTCGCAAATTAGTTGAAGATGCCAGCAAATACCTGGGTGAAACTGTAACCCAAGCTGTAATCACTGTTCCTGCATACTTCAACGACTCGCAACGGCAAGCGACAAAAGACGCTGGTAAAATTGCCGGGATTGAAGTTCTGCGGATTATCAACGAGCCGACAGCCGCTTCTTTGGCTTATGGATTTGACAAGAAGAGTAACGAAACCATCCTAGTATTTGACCTTGGTGGTGGTACTTTCGACGTATCCGTGCTGGAAGTAGGAGACGGAGTTTTTGAAGTACTAGCTACATCTGGTGATACCCACCTTGGTGGTGACGACTTTGACAAAAAAATAGTTGATTTCTTAGCTGAGAAGTTCAAGAAAGCTGAAGGTATTGACCTACGGAAAGATAAACAAGCCTTACAACGTCTGACGGAAGCTGGAGAAAAAGCCAAAATTGAGCTTTCTAGCGTTACCCAAGCAGAAATCAACCTACCATTTATCACTGCAACCCAGGATGGGCCCAAGCACCTGGATACAACGCTGACTCGCGCCCAGTTTGAAGAACTTTGCTCTGACTTAATCGACCGTTGTCGTATTCCTGTAGAAAACGCCCTTCGGGATGCCAAGTTAAACAAAGGCGATATTGATGAAGTGGTGTTAGTTGGTGGTTCTACGCGGATTCCCGCAGTCCAACAGATTGTGAAGCAGGTATTGGGTAAAGACCCCAACCAAAGCGTGAACCCTGATGAAGTTGTAGCAGTTGGTGCAGCCATTCAAGCTGGAGTACTGGCTGGTGATGTAACTGGCATCTTGCTGTTAGACGTGACACCCCTATCTTTGGGTGTGGAAACATTGGGCGGTGTGATGACCAAAATTATCCCCCGCAACACCACAATTCCCACCAAGAAATCGGAAGTCTTCTCCACTGCTGTGGATGGACAAACCAACGTAGAAATTCACGTCCTCCAAGGTGAACGCGAATTCTCTAACGATAACAAGAGTTTGGGAACCTTCCGTCTCGATGGTATTCCTCCTGCACCACGTGGCGTTCCTCAAATTGAAGTGGTGTTCGATATTGACGCTAACGGTATCCTTAACGTCACCGCTAAGGACAAAGGTACTGGTAAAGAACAGTCCATCAGCATAACTGGCGCTTCTACCCTGGATAAAAATGACGTTGACCGGATGGTAAGAGAAGCTGAACAAAATGCTTCATCTGACAAAGAACGGCGTGAGAAGATTGAACGCAAGAACCAAGCCGATTCTTTGGCATACCAAGCTGAAAAGCAGTTACAAGAATTGGGCGATAAAGTTCCCGAAGCTGACAAGACTAAAGTCGAAGGTTTAGTGAAAGAACTGCGGGAAGCTGTTGCTAAAGAAGACGATGAGCAAATTAAAAAGCTCACCCCAGAATTGCAACAAGCGTTATTCGCTGTTGGTAGCAACATCTATCAACAAGCTGGTGCTAGTGCCAGTGCTGGCGCTGGTGCTGGTGCTACATCTGGTGGTGAACCTCAAGATAGTAGCAGTTCTTCTAGTTCTAGTAACGGCGACGATGTGATTGACGCTGATTTTACAGAGAGCAAATAATTCCTCTACTTTCTTTTGAGAAGATTGTTTTGTTCGACCTCATATTACCCACTCAGACAAATGCCTGAGTGGGGATTTTTTTTTAGGAGTTAGAGGTTAGAAGTTAGGAGTTAGGAGTTTGAAGTCTCGAGTTAGAGTAGAACTAATATTAGTAACTCTTGCTCTTAATTCTTAACTTTATTCCTAACTCCTCACTCTCTATTCCTAACTCCCTTATGCCATATCCACAAGCACCTTGGACACTCCAAGGCTATGCCATCCAAACTTTGCATTTGGTAAATATTGACCAAGTGCGCCCTTTGATTCCCTTAGAGTTAGAAATTATTTCTGTATGGCCTGGTAAAACTCTCGCTAGCGTGTATTTATCTCATTATGGGTCAGGCTCAGTACTGGAGTATAGTGAGTTAATTGTTGTCCCAGCTTTGGTTAATTACCAAAGAAAAATCGGTGGTTGGGTTTCCCACATTTATGTAGATAATGCTGATTCGGTGGCTGGCGGTCGAGAAATTTGGGGGCTACCAAAGGAACTAGCTAAGTTTACCTGGGAACAAGGAAAGTATGTTACTGTGCATCAGGAAAACCGGAAGTTGTGTAGTCTTAAGTATAATCAACAAAGTTTGGCATGGAGACAGTGGTTAAGTGCCTCTAGTTTCAGCGTCAAGGGTAGTGATTTGCTGATGTTCCCTGCTGAAGTTGAATCTGTGTTGGGTTTGATTGGTTCTAAGTTAGAAATCCCGGACGAAAGTCCTTTTTCTGGAATCGGTTTAGGTCAGCCTTGGTTAACTGTGCGGTATGAGCAAATGAGTTTGCGGGTTGATGCGCCAAAAGTGGTAGGTCAATCAATTTTAAATTAATTTAAAGGTGTTTTATTTTACTCAAAATAAGACACCTTGAGCTTTCACTTTTTTTTGTAGATGTCGTCACAGAGAGAGCGATCGCTCTCTGCTTTTGGGTTATTCTTCAGATAATCATGCGCCTCATCACAACCGCGTTTGAGAAGTTGATTTAAGTCAAAATCCCAAACCAAAATTTCCTTACCGCCAGATGCAATACTCTTACCATCTGGACTAAAATTGACATCAGTGTTGCCAAAGCGCTCATAAGTTGTCAGTAAAGTACCATCAATACTCCAGAGTTTCACTTTTGTCACACCAGCTGAGGCAATTATTTTGCCATCTGGGCTGAAACTGATTTTGCTAACAGGCTCATCAGCATTTAAAGTAGCTGAACTTTTACTATTTTTGTTATCTAAACTCCAGAGTTTTATGGTATTGTCTTGACTGGCAGAGGCAATAGTTTTACCATCAGGGCTGAAACTCACACTTGTTACCTTATTACCATGCTCTTCAAAAGATTTAATTACTTTGCCATCGGGTTGCCAGACTTTAACGGTTTTGTCATCACTTGCTGAGGCAATTAGCTCACCATTTGGGCTAAAACTGACACTATTGACCTTGTTTTTATGTCCAGTGAAAGTGTAGACCAGAGTACCATCACCCCGCCAAAGTTTCACTGTGTTGTCGTCACTTGCTGAAGCAATCATCCCACTCTTGGGGCTGATACTTAAACTATTTACCCAATTTTTATGCCCTAGCAAAGTCTTTAATAGTCGAGGTTGCTTGCCTGATTGTTCAGGAAATTGCCAGAGTTTTACTACGTCATCACTCCCATAAATTGCTATTTTATTGCTATTAGGGATAGGCTCTATACTTTCAACTCGATTATTTTGTTCCTTAATAGTCTTTAAAAGTTTTACTTCTGCCTTAGTCTTACTATTAATTCCCCAGAATTGCACTTCATTCTTATTAATGCGGATAGCTAAGGTTTGACTATCTGAACCGAAACTCAGCGGGGGTTGGTCTTCGCAGAAATTTTCATCACCAAACTGCTCAATACTTTTATCAGGAAGACACAGGAAATTTTTGAGGAAAGTCCCGTCAATCCGCCAGAGTTCTACGTTACCAAAACCTGTGTATATAGCTAATATTTGACTATCTGGGCTGAACCTAACATATGATGAATTATTGCTGAAATTTGCTTTTTCACTTTTTACTTGAATAGTTCTAATTGGTATGCCATTACGCTTCCAAAGCTTTACTTTGTTATCGCTTTCAACAGTGACCAAAATCTGGTAATCATGGCTAAGACTATTTAGTCTTTTATCAAAAGTTGAGATAAGAGAACCATCACGCCTCCAAAAAAACAATTTTTTATATAGATTATTGTAACCAATTATTATCTGACTATCAGGTAGAAAACCTGAGGCAAAGAGGCTTTTATCCTTGTTCTGAAGCTTTGCCAGGAAAGTGCCATCCATGCGCCATAATTCTACTAGTGTCCCCTCAGCCTCATTTTGCCCTGGATTGCTAATAGCTATTATCTCCCCATCAGAGCTAAAATTTACTGACATTTCCTGAGCAGATTTCAGATTTTTAATTAATTTACCGTCCTTACCCAGAAATTTTACAGTGTTATAGCTGTCCAAAATAGCCAACGTTTTGCTATTACGACTGAAACCGATATTTTGGATATTACCATTAAGGGTGGTAATAAGTGTTCCATTACGACGCCAAAGTTTGATAGTTTTATTTTCACTAGCTGTGACAATAGTTTCTTGATCTGGGCTGAAGTTAATCTGAGATACTTTATTGAGTCCATTAAGGGTAGTAATAAATGTTCCATTGCGACGCCAGAGTTTGATAGTTTTATCTTCACTAGCTGTGGCAAGAATTTCTCCATTTAGACTGAAGCTAATCTGATATACCTTATCTTTATGACCTTGGAGAATTTTAATTAGCCTGCCATTAGTTGAGGATAGTTCTACAGTATTATCATTCCTTACTAGAGCAATTGTTTGTTTATCGGGGCTGAAACTACCATCAATAAATTTATCCTGGTAATTTTTAACAAAAGTACCATTCTGCTGCCAAAGTTGCAATGTGCTAATCTGACTGGCAGAAACCAATTTATGGGTATCGGTACTAAAAATTATTTTTGAATTACTTTCTGGCAAGGTTGTCTTTAGAATACCATTACGTTGCCACAGTTTTACTTCTTTATTATTAATAGAGGCAACTATCTGCTCATTGGGACTGAAACCGACTTCATTCACTTCACCCGAATCAGTTCCATGAGAAGTTTGAAAATTTCTGTTTTCCAAACTCCAGAGTTTTACAGTTTTGTCCTCGCTTCCAGAAGCGAGCATCTTACCATCAGGGCTGAAGCTAACACTAGTGACTGTATTTCTATGTCCTGTGAAATTAAAGTCAACTGTGTCTTCAGTGTCAATCTTTAAACTTGATGCGCTTAGAGTTTGCTCGGAGAAGTTAGCCCTGTAAATAATCTGACCATCACGGCTAAAAACTAGACTTTCGCTATTAGCAGCAAAAACAAACGACTTAATAAAATAGCCGTCAAGACGTCTTAGTATAATATCACCGTTATTTTGTATAACAATAGTTTTACCATCGGGGCTAAAACTAACTCTATCACCTGCACGATTCAATGTTTTGAATGCTTTACCATCCATACTCCATAATTTGATCATCTTATCTTCTTCGCTAGCAGAAGCAATTATCTTCTCATCAGGGCTGAAGCTGACACTGCTAATGCTCTGCTTATGTCCTCTGAAAATTTTGATTTCTTGGCCATCCAACTTCCAAAGTCTTAAAGTTTTGTCCTTACTACCAGAAATCACTTTCTGACCATCGGGGCTGAAGCTAAAGCTAGTAATCTCGTCTTCATGTCCTTTGAAGGTGGTAATTTCTTTACTTTCTAACCTCCACAATTTAAAAGTTTTATCTTCACTTGCAGTAAGTATGTTTTGACTGTTGGGACTGAAGCAAAGCCTAGTAATCTTCTTTTCGTGAGCTTTAAAATCCTTGATTTTTCTACCATTGCGATTCCAAATTATCACCATGCCATCTGCACTACCAGAAGCTATCATCTTACCATCAGGACTAAAACTAACGCTCGTGACAGTATCACTATGTCCTTCTAAGCTGTTACGCTCTTTTATGGTATAAACTGCATCTTGTAATGCAGTCTTTACTTGCATTTCAGTTTCGGGTTTTACTCCAACTGACCACCACTGTTGTAGTCGTTTACCTGCTTTTATACTTTTGACCAGTGCCTCTAAATCTTGATTCGATTTTAGTAGCCCTTTTGCTTCTGTACTTGTAGATAAGAGTTGGGTATTGTTCTGACTTATCAACACCACAGGTAAGAACATTGTTAATGCTCCAGCTATCGTTCCTAGTGATACTTTCCAAAGCAATCCGCGACGTGTTTCTAGTAATTGCTGCTTAAGAACTTCATTCAGCTTTGCTTCTGTTAGCCTTCGTTGTTCTCTCTCCTTTTCCAACTCAGCAATTAATCTAGCTGATTGTTGCTGGCGCACAAATGGCACTAAATAATCATGTACTAGTTGATAGCGGTCAGAAGGTGATGCTGGCACCCTTAGCACTAACCCCGATTTCACTAATATTTCTAAAACTAAGTCAAGTTTTTCAGTTTTTACATCTAACTCTAATTCTAAATCAGCACGAGTTTTTAAAGGACGGGTATTCTTTTCATCTGTGAGTAAATATAAAACTAGTTTGGCTATCTGTTCATTATCAGAACCGCAGTCTTGGACAATTTCTTCTAAAAATCGCCCAACAAACTTTTCTTTAGGGCCATGTTGCTGATACTGTTCTAGCTTCGTTATTTTTTCTGTTTGTAATTGCGCTCCTACTACTTGCAATTCAATGGGGCGTACTTCGCCTAAGTCTCTAGCTAAATCCTTTACCAATTCATCAATTAATGGTGCTTCTAAAACTGACTGGCTTTTTTGAGTTAAGTTTTGAATAATTAATTTAGCGTCTTCTAATGAAAAGTTATCCAAATGATAAAGAATATCTTTATCTAAAATATTGTTACTAATAACATCAAAGTTTGCCAGCCGATTATTGCATTCTAATAAATAATGTAGATAATCTTCGCGTAAAGACAAGATAACCTTTATATAAGGTATATCTAAACAATCACGTAAAAATTCGTAAAACTTTCGTCTATTACTTGGATCGTTATAAATGAAGAAAAATTCTTCAAATTGATCGAAGATTAAAACTGTCAGCAGGTTATAATCATCATGCTTTTCTAATTGGTTGAGAATAGACTTTTCTCCTGCTGTGTCTTCTCTGAAGGGAGGAGAGTATTCATAGCTTCTGCCTTCATAAGGAATGCGCGGTAAGTCAGAAATAGCATCTCGTAAACGGTTGCCTAATTCTATAATCCAATCTGGATAAACTTGCTGTAAAACAGGCAAAACATCACGAATACCAATGGATCTCTGTTTCAATGCCGGGATTAATCCAGCCTGTAAAATTGAACTTTTACCAACACCTGATTGCCCATGAATAATTGTTAGTTTGCGGTCATGTTGACCCATGCGCTCAATCAGGCGATTAATATCTTGCTGTCTTCCAGAAGCAGCGATTTCTGTGGCTACTGTTTCTTGTTGTTCAACGGATGCTAAAGCTGGGTTATTTACTGTTTGTTGTGCTTGTAACCTACCTGCACCAATGAAAGCACGGAAACCATATTGCTGTTCAAGCGATCGCTGTTCTTGTTTAAGATGAAATGCAGTTCCATATTCACCTTTTTTAAAGTAGTTTGCTCGTAACTCTGCCAAAATCTGAATGTAAAGCTCTGGATCGTATTGTGCTTTGGTTTCTGCTTTGGCAGTTTCTAAGGTTTGCAGTGCTGCTTCTGGTTGATTGAGTGCAGATTGCGATCGCGCTAACGCAAACAAATACCAACCTTGATGATACGACCTTTCCCAATCTAAATCTGCTTTCATCTCCTCTGAGACTGGCGCAGATGTATCTATTTGCACGCTATCCAGCAGAGAAAGCGCTTGTTCGGCTGTTTGCTTTGCCTCATTCCAAGCAAATTTAGCAATTAGCACCTCAGCCAGAAAGCTATAAGCTCTGGCTAGTTTAAACTGATTAGGATAGGTTTGATGTAACACAATTGCTTTGTTAGCAACAGCCTCCAACTCTTCCCACTGTTGCAAATCTTGCAATACAGAACCCAAAGCGTTGATAAATTTTGCTACCAAATCTTGGCGATTAGCTTGCTCAAATACCTGAATACATTCTTGAAAATAATCTTTAGCAAAACCAATAGCACGATCGCGTTCGGGGTGATGTAACACTGCATAGGTACGCCACCAAAGTCCTAGAGAGTAAAGTAAACAGGCGCGTCGTTCTAGGAAGCGGGGTGATGGAGAATCGTTGACAAAAAGAGCTAAACTACGCTCGTAATATTGCCCTGACAATTCCAGTGAACTAGAATTCGCCCGACCTAGCATAAATTCTAAACTCGCTTCCAGTTCTGGATTCAAACTCAAACGACGATTTTGTAAATCATGCCATGCTGACTCCAACTCAACTCGGCGTGGAGAGCCAACTTGTAAATTCAGCGCCGTACTATCGAGATATCTGCCTGCACCAGCCGCTAAAACTTTTTCAAAGACTTCATCAGCAGTTTGCTGGATAAAATCAATTAAATCATCAGTAGCGATCGCAAATTCAACGATAGTACTCCAACTGTGTAAATCTGGTGCTAATCGCATGAGTTTGTGCAGCACGTCATCCGTTACCCACAACACCAACGGAAAGTGAAAATTTTTTCTAAACTCCTCCCTGACCTGATTAGCACCACTCAGCACTTGTTCTAGCTTGCTGACCGATTCTAAACCAGATACTACCAGCGCCTGGGGATGCTCAGAACCGAGTAAATTTTGGATAGTCTGGAAAAATGTTTTAATCGATTTATCCAAAACTATCTCTCGAATTTTCAAATCGCTCGATGCTTGCAGACTTTGTACCAAACGCCTTCGCAAACTAGCTCCATTACAAAGTGCCAAAATCAGGGAAAATTCTTCTTGAGAAGTAGCGATCGCCCATATTAATTCTTGTAAAGAATTTTCGTTGTTGGTTGCGAGTGGCTGTAGATCACTCATGACTAGACCTCGCTTTCTAGATGCTACGGTGTACACACAAGTTACATTACCCCCCTTAATCCCCCCTTGGTAAGCTAAACCACATTTAGTTTGCATAATCTGAAATTGTACATTTCTTGTGGGGTGGGCGTCTCGCCCGCCCAATATATGCAATTTTTATGTGGAACAGCTTAAGATTGAATTCGGGTGGTCGTTTATTGAATTCGGGTGGTCGTTTATTGAATTCGGGTGGTCGTTTATTGAATTCG